>NZ_PYHR01000001.1 GCF_003121705.1 Serinibacter arcticus
GGCGGTGCAGCGGCAGTTCTCCACCGCCACCGGGCACCCAGCGCGAGCCGAGCACGACGGCTCGTCGGGCGGCGAGCAGGCGCGGCACACGTCCTCGGGTGGGGTGGGAGAGGTTCGTCATCTCCATGACGGCGTCGTCGCGCGCGCGCCCCCAGGCGAAGCCGGGGTAGGCGGCCGCGAGACCGCTCTTGCGGTGCGCAACCAGGGCAGCTCGTCGGCGCGCTCCTGGCGAGGACGCGGTGCGGTCGGCGACGGTCACGACGACGGTCTTTTTCTCGATCTTCCGGTTCGTCACCGAAGGGCGGTGGCTCCTGGTGGGCGGTGCTGGGGGAAGGTCGGGCGGTGGTCGGATCGGACTAGGCGAGGGTCGCGAAGACGACGAGGTTCTGGGTGTAGCGGCCGGCGGCGCGGTCGAAGGTGTGGCACGTGATGAGGCGGAGCTGCGCGTCCGGGACCGGGCCGTAGACGACCTCCGTGGGGAACTGCGCCTGCGGGACGACCTCGGCGTGCGTGACGCGGAAGGTCGCCGTCGTGCCGTCGGACAGGTCGACGAGCACCTCGAGCCGGCGGTGAGCCGGTCGAGGTCGCGGAAGATCGCGCCCTCGACACCGGAGTCGACGTGGCCGGCGATCACCGCCGGACCCACGCTCCCCGGCACCGTGCCCTCGGAGAACCAGCCCGCGACCTCCGGCACCGCCGGTCGTTGAGGACCCGATCGGGGTCGCGGACGAGGGTCCTCCAGCGCGGAGGTCACGTCGATCTCCGGGATGCGCACCGTCGTCGGGACGACGCCCGCGCCGGGATCGGCTGCGGGCCGGTCGCCGTCGGGACGCCCTCGGCGCGGGGCTGCAGGGTGAGGCGGCCCTCCGCGTCGGAGGTGCCCGACGGCGAGGCCTGCGCCCCGTCCGTCGTCGCCGCGGCGGACTCGTCCCCGGCCAGCGGCGGGCAGCCTCCGAGCAGGTCCGTCTCGAGGGAGAGCCGACCCAGCGCGGCCCAGGCCGCGCCGAAGTACGTCGGGTTCTCCACGACCGCGTCCGAGGCGCGGAGGTCGGCCGCGGCCCCGGTGAGGTCGCCGTCGAGCGCCCTGATCGCCGCCCGCGCCACGTAGGTGACGGGGTGCTGGTCCTGGGTCAGGGCGGCGCCCGCCGAGGTCGAGCTCGGCCGCGAGCACCTCCTGCTGCTCGAGCGCGCCCACGGCCGGCGCGATCGCCGCGTGGTCGTCCGGGTCGCAGGACTCGACGTACCGCACGAGGGTGCGCGCGGCGTCGTACCCGAAGAGCACCCCGCGACCGTCCGGACCGGGCATGGCCTCGACGCGGCCGTCGGCGGCGTGCACCTGGGCCCAGTTCGGCGGCAGCGTGCCGCCGGTGGTGAGCTCCGCGGTGACGGCGCGCGACCCGGCGTCGAGCTCGGCCCAGCGCGGGTCGCCGTCGAGCTCGGCGAGCAGCCGGGTGGCACGGGGGAGGGGTAGCTGGGGTTGACCTGGTAGGGGTCGACGTCGGCCCACGGGCCCGCGAGCAGGACCCGGCCGAGGGCCGTCTCCGCGGTCTCGAGTCGAGCACCGCCTGCCCGAGCGCGGTCGCCGCCTCGGTGTAGGCGGGCTCGTCGAACCGCTCGCCGGCCAGCACGAGGGCGCGGGCGGCGTCGAGGTCGGCGTCCGATGCGGGCTCGTCGTCGACGACGGCGCCGTCCGCCCAGCGCCAGGACAGCAGGCCGTCCGCACGCTGGAGGTTGTCGCGGGTCCAGGTCCACGTGGCGTCGAACGTCTCGGCGTCGCCGACGCCGCCACGAGCATCCCGTAGGCGACGGTGTCGCTCCTGGTCGTGGCGCACGACGCGGCCGTCGGGGTCGACGTAGGTGGCGAGGAAGTCCTCGCCGGCCTCGACGCGTGCGCGCCCGGTCGGCTCGGGGGCGCTGGTACCGCGGGCGTCGTGGGGGCCGGCGCCGGGTCACCCGGCGCGCACGCCCCAGGGCGAGCGCGCCGGTCAGGGCGACGGCGAGGACCCCGGTCCGAGCTGCGGTCCTCACGCGACCTCCGGACGGCGACGGACGAGCGCGCGAAGACCGACGACGAGGCCCAGGGCCCCGGCGACACCGGCGATCGCGGCCCGTGCGGCGGTCGGCCTCCAGCACACCTCACCGGTGGCGACACCCCCCTGCGGTGCCGCCGACGGTCCGCTCGCGTCCTCGAGGGTCGTGAGCGTGATCTGGTCGCCGTCGTCGAGGACGACGAGCGTGTTGACGCTGCGGCGGGGAGGTCCACCTGGACCGTGCCGGACTGCGTCCCCTCGACGTCGAGCGTCCAGCGACCGGCGCCGACCTCGGCGTAGTCGGTCGCGGTACCGAACGCGGCGCCCCGGGCGATGGGGGTCCCCGTGTCGGTGGTGACGTCGACCTCGGGGAGGAGACGGAGGCCTGGATGAGACGGACGCGCGCCGTCGGCGGGGTGTGAGGTCGTCGGCGATGACCCGGCCGGACAGGGCGTTGAGGCCGACCGCCGCCACCGTCGCCGCGCCGCCGGGGACGACCTCGAAGGTCTGGTGATGGGGGTCGGTGCCCCTCGGGGCGCCGGCCGGGATCATCGCGACGGTGTACGTGCCCTGCGGCAGGCGGGTGTAGCCGGAGACGTCCCCGTAGCCGACGTCCTCGAACGTCAGGTCGGTCGTGCCGGCGACGGCGGTGAGCCGCGCGTCGACCGCGGGGTGTCGGGGGAGAGTGACCCAGACGCACCCAGCCGTCCACGGGGGCGGGCTCGGCGGGCGCGGCGGCGGCGGGGGCCGCGGCACCGAGCGCCGCCAGGCCGAACGTGAGGCCGAGCGTGACGGTGGCGCGGGTGGCGCGCGACGTGGTGCGGGAGCGGCGGGCGGCCGGCGCTGTCGAGGTGGTCGGGGCGGTGCGGGTGGTGGTCATGGGGACTCCATCTCTCCTGGCGTTCTCGGGCGGGCTGGTGGTTCGAGGGCGTGCGGTCGGGTGGTGCGGTCGTCGGGGTGCGGGGGCCGCGGGCGGCTGGGCCGTCACGGTGTGGTGAGCGAGTAGGTCACCAGCAGCCCCTCGTCCGTGGTGGTCACCGACTGCGGCGCGAAACCGGGGTTCTGGTTCGTGAACCAGTCCGCCAGCTCGATCTCGGCGTCCGTGGTGAGCGCGGCACCGTCGCGCTGGGTGATCAGAGCCGTGCGCAGCACCCTCCTCGCCGACCTCGACGGTGATCGGGCCGGCGGCGCCGAGCTGGGCGAGGGCGACGGCGAGGCGGTCGTCCAATCGCCCGGAGGACACCGCGTCGTCGGCGCTGCCGGAGTCGCCGGGGGCGACGCCGTCGAGCACGACGTTCGGGGTTGGTCGAGAGCTGCGGGCCCAGCAGGGCGCGTCGCTCGGACGCCGCGCCGTCGTTCGCGGAGGCCGCGTCGATCCCCGGCGCGCGCGGCGGACCTCGACGGCGCGTCGCCCTCGCCGAAGCTCGCCACGAGGGTCGAGTTGTCGATCGCCTGGCGGACGCGCGGAACTCCGAGGGGAAGGTCGGTCGAGTCGGTCGTGATGACGTAGTCCGAGCCTGCCGCCGGGGGCGATGACCGCGGGGGTCGGTGTCGGCCTTGTAGTACCAGACGACGTTCTCGCAAAGCCCGCCTCACGAGCCACATGACGTCGTCCACGAGCAGCCGGTAGTCGGTCGCTGCTCGACCCACTCCTGCGCCTGGGCGAAGGGCTGGTTGAAGTCGGGGATGAGCTGGCCCCGCAGCTGGCTGGACCACTGCGGCACCGCCAGCGCGAGGCCGGCGGCGGCGAGCGCCGCCGTCGGGACGAGCACCGCGGCCGAACGCGTGCGCGCCGCCCGGGTGCCGGGGCGCGGACCCGACGGGCCGTCCGCAGCGCCGTCCAGACGACGACGGGCACGAGCGCCATGAGCGGAAGCATCCCGATCATGTGGGGGACGGCACGTACCCGCCGGGACGCACGACCATGAGCACGAGCAGCGCGAGCGCTGCGGCGTAGGGCCGGGTGCGGCGCAGGAACAGGCCGACGACCATCGTCAGGCCGCCCGTCACGAGGAACACCGGGTCGAGGTCGACCCAGACGTCGGTCGTGGCCCGCACCAGGCTGTCGGCGTCGGTCAGCGAGCCGCTGGGGTCGCGGTCGAGCAGCTGGAAGGCGATGCCGTCCCAGAGGCTGACGCGGTTCATGCCGGGGACGAGCTCGCCCTTGAGGAGCGCGAACAGGAGGTAGCCGATCCCCGTGAGCGTGAGGACGGCGCCGGCGGCGGTCAGGGTGTAGCGCCGGTGGTGGGGGCGGCGCCTCGCACCATGACCCAGAACACGAACGGGACCATGAGGAGGAAGGTCCAGGCGATCCCGGCCGCGACGGCCGCAGCGACGAACGCGCCGAGCTGGCGGTGCCTGGCGGTGGCCAGCGAACGCCAGCAGGATCCACACCACGGCGATGTTGTCGACGGCGGTGTGCACGCCAGCGGGCTGACCGTGAAGAGGAGGACGGCGACGGCCGCGACGATCCGCGGCGCCCCGATCCGTCGGACGAGCGTCCAGAGCAGGACCGTGGCGGCGAGGAGAGCCACCATCATCGTCTCGCGGCCCGCCATGACGGCGCTGGGGTAGCGGTCGAACGCGCCGGTCAGGTTGGTCCAGCCGGCCATCTGGAGCCAGCCCAGCGGGGGTGGTCGTACCAGTAGGTGTAGTGGGTGAGCTCGCCGAGGCGCTCGACGGCGTAGGCCTGGGCCGTGTAGGTGCCCTCGTCGTCGATGAACTGCGGCACCCGGAACAGGCCGATCCCGTTGACGACGCCGCCGATCGCGAGCAGCGGGGCGAGCCAGAGGGCGTCGGGAAGGATCGCGCGCAGGCGCTCGCGGCGGTGGGACGAGGGCCGTCGGAGTCGTCGGACCCGTCTGACCCGCGCGGGGTCGTCGTCGGGCCGCCGGCCAGCTGCAGGAGCTCGGTGGGGGGTCTCGTCGGGGCGCCCGGCGTGGGGTGCTCGATCAGCAGGGCCATCTCAGCTCCTCGCGGCGCCGGCGGTGACCGGGGCGGTGGTGTCGGACGTGGCGGTCGGTGAGGCGTCGGTGCTCGAGGCGGCCGGGGACGGGGCGGAGAGGGACGGGACGCCCGCGCTCCGGTCGATGTGGGCGCCGGCGTGCTCGGTCTTCTCCCAGCCGCGCTCGCCCCGGGTCTCCCGGACGGCGCGGACCGCCGCGAGGGCGAGGAACACCTGGTACGGGAAGGTGCCCAGCACGAGGCGGACGTAGTCACGGATCCGGACCTTGCGGTCGTAGACGCGGCCGAACTCCCCGAGCCCGGCGACCTCGACGCACAGCACGATCACGGTGGGGACCAGGGGCAGGAATGAGATCAGCGCGATCGGCGTCGGCACCTTGGCGAACAGCACCAGCGCGAGCGAGATCGGGATCAGCAGGCCGGTACCGGCCTGGAGGAACGGCATCGAGAGCATGTAGCGCGCCATCAGGCGCTGGCTGCGGCCGGGGAGCTTCTTCCACTCGCCCTTGCGCAGCACCTGCAGGAAGCCCTGGCTCCAGCGGGTGCGCTGCTTGTAGAGCGAGGGGAGCGAGCCCGGCGTCTCCTCGCGGGTGACGACCTCGGGGTCGTACGCCACGACGACGCGAGCGCCCTGGCTGGACAGCCGCACCCCGATCTCGCAGTCCTCGGCGAGGCACTCGGCGTCCCAGCCGCCGGCGTCGCGGACCTGGTCGGTGCGCAGGAAGACGGTGTTGCCCCCGAGCGGGATGAACCGCTGCTCGGCGTGGAAGTGCAGGCGGGAGCGGAACCAGAAGTAGTACTCGAGCACGTTGCGCAGCGACCACCACGACGTCTCGATGTTCATCAGCTGCACGCCGCCCTGGACGACGTCGGCGCCGGTGGTCGCGAACCGCTCGTCCACGAGGCGCAGCAGCTGGGGGTGGACCTCGTCCTCGGCGTCGAAGACGCCCACGATCTCGCCGCGCGAGTCTGGAGGCGAGGTTGAGCGCCTTGGGCTTGTTCTTGGGGACGGAGTCGTCCACGACGACGCGCACCCGGTCGGGGAAGCGGTCGGCCACGGAGCGGGCGACCGCCTCGGTGCCCGGGTCGTCGTGGCCGACGATGGCGATGATCTCGACGTCGGGGTGGTCCTGCTCGACGAGGCGCTCGAGCGTGTGGGCCAGCACCTCCTCCTCGTGCCGGGCGGGCACGAGGAGCGTGAAGGACAGCGTCGGCGTGCGCTCGTTGGCGTTGGCCGTGCGGAAGCCCGTGGCGGTGAGCGCCGAGGTGCTGCGCCACGCGTGGAGCATCCACCACAGCGTGGTGAGGGCGATCGCCGTCAGGACGAGCGCGACGAGCACGATCAGGCCGTAGCCGACGAGCTGCAGGGGTGAGGAGCCCTGCCACCACTGGACGACCTGTCCGACGACCTCGACGTCCGCGGGACCGCGGTTCGGGCCTGCCGGCACGGGGGTGGGGAGAGGTGCGGGGTCGATCGGGGTGAGGACGGGGGCGTCGTCCTGCGCGATGACGAGGGGCACGGGGGTCCTTCCGGGCACGGTCGCGATGAGAGAGGTGGTCGGCGGACCGCGTCAGCGGGCTGCGGGATCGGCGTGGTTGAACACGAAGCGCCGGTAGACGACGTAGCGGAAGAGCGTGCCGAGGACGAGCCCGATCCCGTTGCCCGCGATGTTGTCCGCGAGGGTCGAGGTGAACCCGAGGACGTAGTGCGAGACGAAGAGGCAGGCGGCAGCGATGAGGAGTCCGAGGACGTTCGCCACGACGAAGGCGAGGAGCTCGCCGGGGGCCGAGCTCCGGCGTCGTCCCGCGAAGGTCCAGTAGCGGTTGCCCAGCCAGGCGACCAGTGTGGCGACGGCGACCGAGGCCACCTTCGCGCGATCGGCTTGTCCTCGGCGATCGTCAGTCGCAGCAGGTTGTAGATGCCGAGGTCGACGACGAACGCCAGACCGCCGACGGCGCCGAAACGCAGCAGCTCGACGAGGCGGGGCGGCAGGGAGGAGAGGACCGAGCGGCGTCCCGGACGCGTCGCCGAGGGCTCACCCGAGGACGGGGAGGCGCTGGGCGGACGGCGGCGCGCTGACGCCTGCGTGGGAACGGTCACAGCAGGGGTTCGGGCTGACCCCCGGTGTCGGATGGGTCAGATCCGAAACTGGTTGAAACTTCTCGCATCCTGGGACCGAGGACGGCTGGGACCCGGGTGGCTGGACCGTGCGCTAAAGGCGGACGGGTCAGTCCGGCTGGGAGGAGCGGCGACGTCCCACCACGATCACGACGGCGATGGCCGCGACCGCCAGGGCCCCGGCCCCGGCGTTGAGCCCGCCGTAGCCGGTGAGGGCGAGCATCACCCCGGCGAGCGCGCCGCCACCCGCGCCGGCGAGCGACATCAGCGAGTCGGTCAGACCCTGCACGGTCACGCGCTCGGCGCCGGGAACCGTACGCGCGATCATGGCCGAGCCGGCAACCGTGGCCGCCGACCAGCCGAGGCCCAGCAGGACGAGTCCGGCCGTCGTGGCGGCGTGGTGCGGTCCGGCGAGGCCGGCCGTGAGCGTCGCGAGGGCGAGGACCGCCAGACCTCCGATCAGCACCCTCGGCCCGCCGAACCGGTCGGCCGCGGCACCCATCACCGGGGAGAGCGCGTACATCCCGGCGATGTGGAGGCTGACCGTCAGCCCGACGAGGGTGATCGAGGCGCCGTGGCCCTCCATGTGGACCGGCGTCATCGACATCACCGCGACCATCACGGCGTGGGCGGCCAGGATCGCGACCAGGGCGGCGCTCGCGGCGGGGTGCGTGCGCAGGATCCGGAAGGCCGCCGCCAGCTGGGCTCGGTGGTGGGGTGGGGTGGGCGGCGCTGACGGTGCCGGCGGCGTCGTCGGGCGGCGTCGTCACCGCGCCCGGCGTCCAGCCGCTGCTGCTCCAGCAGCGGGTCGGGACGCAGCCCGATCCAGATCACGAGCATCGCCGCGATCATGCCGGCGGCCGAGAGCACGAACAGGGCGGCGAGCTCGGGGAGACCGAGGGCGTCGGAGATCGGGGAGCCGAACCGGACGAGGTTGGGCCCCGCGACGGCGCCCACGGTGCTCATCCACACCACGAGCGACAGGTCGCGGGCCCGGCTCGTCGCATCGCTGAGATCGGTCGCCGCGAAGCGCGCCTGGAGGTTGACGGCGCTGCCCGTGCCCATGAGGGCGCCCGACAGCAGCAGGAGCGGGAACACCTCCACGACGGCGCGGGCGACCACGCCGAGCGCCCCGACGGAGGCGAGGGCGAGTCCGGTGGCCAGCGAGGCGCGCCGGCCGCGGGCGAGCGCGAGCCGGGCGAGCAGGAGAGGCGACGGCGGCCCCGAGCGTCGCCGACGTCGCGACCGATCCGGCCCAGGCGTCGGAGCCCGACAGCTGCACGGCGAGGAGTGACCCGACGGAGACGATGCTGCCGGCGGCGACGCCGCTGAGGACCTGTGCCAGCGAGAGGAGCGCGACGGTGCGGCGCTGCACGCGGCGGCGATTCGAGGAGGAGGGCAGCGACACGGCCCGAGCGTACGGCCGCACGCTCCTGCCCGGCTCGTGACCCGGCAGCTCCCCGCGCGGATCGCGACCGCTCTCCGCGCGCGTCTCAGGACGGAGGGGTGCGGTGCTCCCTCCGGTACGCCCGCCGTTCGGCTCGCCGGTGCACCGCCGAGAAGACGAGCGGCGTGGCGATGACGGCCGAGGTGAGCATCCCGAGGGGGACGAGGAGGACCCCCCATCCCAGGATCTCGTCCACCAGCATGGCCAGCCAGACGAGCCCGAGCCCCAGCGCTCCTGCTCCAGCGGTGATCAGGGCGACGCCCACGAGCGTCACGGCCATCACGATCGCGGCGAAGCCGTACCCACGCATCGCCCGCGGCAGGGGCTCGCGGACCCTCCGCGTCAGCAGCACAGCCACGAGAGGTTGCCCGAGGACGAGCACGGCCAGGAGCGCCACGACCGGGTGCTCTCGGGGAGGACGAGTCCCATCGCCCCGATGACGACGGCGACGGCGAGCGCGACACCGAGGGAGAGCGCGACCGAGAACACCAGGGCCCACATCCCCGCGCTCCGCGCACTGCTCGGCCAGGATCGGCGGGCGGCGGACCCGGGCGGACGGTGCTGCGGGTACCCCGGCGGCAGGCCGTTCGGCGTCGGGACGGGGAGGGCATCCCCCGAGGGCCCTGCGTCGGCGTCGTCATCGCCACAGTCTCGGGCACGGCCCGCTCGCGGCGCCACGAGGCGTGCTGGCCTGTGGACAACCGTGCGCACGCGGGGTCCGCGCTGCCACTGCGAGCCCCGGGCTCGCGTCAGTGCACGTCGCCCATCAGGGCGTTGATCCGTCGGACGGCGACCATCACGGCGCCGAACGCGACGGCCATGCCGCCGCAGACGGCGAAGGACAGCACCGGGCTGTCGGAGGTGATGCTGGCGATCTGGCCACCGACGGTCGTGCCCACGGACGTCGCGAGGAACCACAGCGCCAGGAACTGACCGAGCGAGCCGGCAGGCGCGAGCTTGGTGGTGGCGGACAGGCCGTTCGGGGACAGCAGGAGCTCGGCCACGTCTGGAGGAGGTAGACGCTCACGAGCCACCAGACCGTGGCCCGGGTGCCGGAGTCCTCGTAGGCCTGCATCGGGACGATGAGGAGGAAACGATGCGCCGACCACGAGCAGGGCGATGCCGAACTTCACCGACGTGCGCGGCGCCCGGTCTCCCCAGCGGAGCCAGACCGCCGAGAACACGGGCGCGAAGATGACGATGAAGAGCGGGTTGATCGACTGCAGCCAGGACGCCGGGACGCTGAAGCCGCTGGTCACGGTCAGGTTGGTGACGTTCTGGGCGAACAGGCTGAGCGTCGAGCCCGACTGCTCGAAGATCATCCAGAAGACGGCGGCCCCGATGAACAGCCAGATGAAGGCCGTGACCCGCGAGCGCGCCCCGGCGTCGGCCCGCGTCGGCCGAGCACCTGGCGGAAGTACCAGATCGGACGAGCAGGATGAGGATCGTCAC
>NZ_PYHR01000002.1:3900000-4047785 GCF_003121705.1 Serinibacter arcticus
GACGACGGTGGCGACGCCACGATGCTCGTGCACGACGGCGTCACCGCCGAGAAGCAGGGCGCCGTCGAGAGCGACCCGCAGCCGGGCGACCGCGGCTACTCGGGCGAGAAGCTCGTCTTCCTCGCCACGCTGCGCGCGAGCCTCGCGTCCGACCCGCAGCGCTTCACGCGTCTCGCCGCCTCGCTCAAGGGCGTGAGCGAGGAGACGACGACGGGCGTCCACCGGCTCGCGCAGCTCGCCGCCACCGGGGACCTGCTGTTCCCGGCGATCAACGTCAACGACTCCGTCACGAAGTCGAAGTTCGACAACCGCTACGGCATCCGGCACTCGCTGCCCGACGGCCTCAACCGGGCCACCGACGTGCTGATCGGCGGCAAGGTCGCGTTCGTGGTCGGCTACGGCGACGTCGGCAAGGGCGCGGCCGAGTCGCTCCGGGGTCAGGGCGCTCGTGTCATCGTCTCCGAGATCGACCCGATCTGCGCCCTGCAGGCCGCGATGGACGGGTACCAGGTCGCGCGCCTGGACGACGTCATCGGCTCGGTCGACTTCGTCATCACGACGACCGGCAACGTCGCCGTCGTGACGGCGGCACACATCGCCGCGATGAAGGACAAGGCCGTGCTGGGCAACATCGGCCACTTCGACAACGAGATCGACATGGCCGGCCTCGAGGCGCTGCCGGGCGTGGTGCGCACCGAGATCAAGCCGCAGGTGCACGAGTGGACGCTGCCGGCCGACGTCGACTCCGACGGGAACGCCCGCGCCGAGCGCAGCGTGATCGTGCTGTCCGAGGGGCGCCTGCTCAACCTCGGCAACGCCACGGGGCACCCGAGCTTCGTGATGAGCGCGTCGTTCGCCAACCAGGTGCTCGCGCAGATCGAGCTGCACACCGACGCGGACTACCTCCAGGTCGGGGAGGGTGGGACGCCCGACGTCCACCGGCTCCCCAAGGAGCTCGACGAGAAGGTCGCGCGCATGCACCTCGAGGCGCTCGGGGCCGACCTCACGGAGCTCACCAAGGAGCAGGCCGAGTACATCGACGTCGACGTCGCGGGCCCGTACAAGAGCGAGCACTACCGCTACTGAGAGCGCCGGTCCCGGGGGCGTCGCCCCCGGGACCGGCGTAGGTTCGACCCTGGTGTGCCGGGAAGTCTGGTCGGCGTCCCCGTTCGTCGACCCCCGGGAGCACCCGTGTCCACCACCCCCTCGCCCCTCTTCTCCTCCCTCACCCCGGGCGGACGCCGCAACCTGCTCGACACCCTGCGCGCGGAGCGCACCGGGGGCGTCCTGCTCCTGCTGGGCGCCGTCGTCGGTCTTGTGCTGGCGAACGGACCTACCCGGGCGTGGTTCGAGGAGCTGACGCACGCGCCCCTGACGGTCGGTCCGATCGAGCTCTCGGTCGCCCACTGGGCGGCCGACGGTCTGCTCGCGATCTTCTTCTTCGTCGTCGGGCTCGAGCTCACGCGCGAGATCCAGGTGGGCGAGCTGCGCCACGTGCGCACCGCCGTCGTCCCGATGGTGGGGGCCGTGGGCGGCATGCTCGCGCCGGCGGCGATCTACCTCGCCGTGAACGCCTCCGCGCCCGGGGGCGACGTCTCGGGGTGGGCGGTCCCGACGGCGACCGACATCGCCTTCGCCGTCGCGGTGCTCGCTCTCGTCGCTCCCGGGCTGCCCGTCGCGGTGCGCGCGTTCCTGCTCACCCTGGCCGTGGTGGACGACCTCCTGGCGATCGTCATCATCGCCGTCGCGTACTCCGACGGCGTGGCCTTCGGCTGGCTCGCCCTCTCGCTCGTCGCCGTGGTCGCCTTCGCGCTCGTGCTGCGCTCGCCCCTGATGCGCTCGCGCGCCACGACGGTGCTCCTCGTCGCCGTCGCGGTGCTGGCCTGGGTCGCGATGCTCCGTGCCGGGGTGCACGCGACGATCGCCGGCGTCGCGCTCGGGCTGGTGGTCCCCGCGCGGGGTGCGACGGCGGACGGGCGGGCCGCCGGGTCGGCCGGTGAGGGCGGCGACGACGGTCGCGGTTCCCTCGCCGAGCGGTTCGAGCACGCCTGGCGACCGGTGTCGGCCGGGTTCGCCGTCCCGGTGTTCGCCCTCTTCACCGCCGGGGTCGTCGTCGAGCCGGACCTGCTCGCCGCGACGTTCGCGGACCCGGTCGCCTGGGGCGTGCTGCTCGGCCTCGTCGTCGGCAAGCCGCTGGGCATCACGGCGGCGACCTGGCTCCTGTGCCGGTTCACGGGCGCGCGGCTGGCGAGCGGTGTGCGGTGGCGCGACATCAGCGCGGTGTCCTGCCTCGCGGGCATCGGCTTCACGGTCTCGCTGCTCATCGGCTCGCTGGCGTTCGGCGGGTCCGACCGCTCCTCCGAGGTCGTCATCGCGGTGCTGACCGCGTCGGTGGTCGCCGCCGTCGTGGGCGCCGTCGCGCTGCGTCTGGTGCGGCCTCGCGAGTCCGTGCTGCCCGCGTCGGTGGACCGGCCGACCGACTAGCGCGCCGCCGGGGCGCCGCGCCGCTCGGCCAGCTCGGTGTGGACGAGGCTGAGCACCAGGGCGCCCAGCGGCGCCGTGACGGCGGAGGCGACGATCGAGCCGAGCACCGACCACAGCGCCAGGGAGTCGGGCGCCAGGTAGGTCCCGATGCCGGTGAACGGCGTGCTCACGACGCCACCGGCGATCGTCAGGACCACG
Source organism: Serinibacter arcticus (assembly GCF_003121705.1). Classification (NCBI taxonomy): domain Bacteria; kingdom Bacillati; phylum Actinomycetota; class Actinomycetes; order Micrococcales; family Beutenbergiaceae; genus Serinibacter; species Serinibacter arcticus. Next base: position 3,902,683 of record NZ_PYHR01000002.1, read on the forward strand.
ACGGTCAGCAGCCAGATCCCCACCAGCCGCCAGCGCTCGCCCGCCACGAGCCCCGCTGCCCGGCGCAGCGAGGCGCCCGGGCCGCCCGCCGCGGGGTCGGTGGTGGCGTGCTCGGGCAGGGCGAGGACGACGGCGGGTGCGAACCGCACGAGGACGGCGACGGTGCCCGCGAGGCCGAGCGCCGCGGCGAGGACGACGAGCCCCACCGACCCGGTGCCGACCGCGAGCGCCACGAGCAGGGCGGGCACGGCCACCGCTGCCGTGACGACCAGCACCGTCAGCAGCATCAGCGCGAGAAGGCCGCCCAGCCGCGGTCGCAGCGCTCGCCAGGTGGGCGACGGCGACGCGGACGCCCCGGGTGCCGCGAGCGCGAGCGAGCGGGCCGTCCAGCCGACGATCACGGTGGTGGCCACGGCACCGACGACGCTCGCGAGCGTCGAGGTGACGAGCTGCCCGGCGAGCACGTGCACCTCCGAGAGCGCCTCGTCCTGCCACGCCTCGCCGCCCGTGCCGGTCGCCACGAGCAGGTCGGCGATGCCGCCGAACGGGAGCAGCGCCGTCGCGAGGAGCTCCAGCGCCCCGAGGGCGAGCACCACGAGCACGCCGAACAGCCACGTCGAGCGGGGCGCGGTGCGGATCGCCGCGATGACGCGGTCCATGAGCTCGCCGACGCCCATCGCGGGCGGCGGTCCAGCGGGCCGGTCGGGTCCGCCGTCGCCCTCCCCGGGAGTGCCGGGAACGGCCCCGGGGCCGGCCGCCGGGCCAGAAGATCGGGGGCGCGCCGGTTCGCCCCAACCACGAGGTGTGCTCACGGGTGCCACCATAGGGGCATGACCTCCACCATCCTCGTGGTCGACGACGACCCCGCCATCTCGGAGATGATCGGCATCGTGCTGGCCTCGGAGGGCTTCGAGGCGGCGTTCTGCCCCGACGGCGAGCACGCGATCGAGGTGTTCAACGAGGCCAACCCCGACCTGGTGCTGCTCGACCTCATGCTTCCGGGCAAGGACGGCATCGAGGTGTGCCGCGAGATCCGCCGGCTGGCCGACACCCCCGTCGTGATGCTGACGGCGCGCTCCGACACGGTCGACGTCGTGCGCGGTCTCGAGGCCGGCGCCGACGACTACATGATCAAGCCGTTCAAGCCGCAGGAGCTCGTCGCCCGCGTCCGCGCGCGGCTGCGCCGCCAGGACCACGATGCCACCGAGCGGCTTCAGATCGGCGACCTGACGATCGACGTCGCCGGCCACCGGGTGATGCGCAGCGGCGAGACCATCGCGCTCACGCCGCTGGAGTTCGACCTCGTCGTCGCCCTCGCGCGCAAGCCGTGGCAGGTCTTCAGCCGCGAGGCGCTGCTGGAGCAGGTCTGGGGCTACCGCCACCAGGCGGACACCCGTCTCGTCAACGTCCACGTCCAGCGTCTGCGGGCCAAGATCGAGCGCGACCCCGAGCACCCCGAGGTGGTCGTGACCGTGCGCGGCGTCGGCTACCGGGCGGGGACGCCGACCTCGTGACGGCGGGGGCGGCGGTCCGCCGGCTGCCCGCCCTGCGACGGTCCTGGCGCCGCGGTGGCGTGGCCACCGCCCTGCGTCGTTTCCGCGCGGCCTGGGGGCGCTCGCTCCGGCTGCGCGTGCTCGTGGTGACCACGGTGGTGGGCATCGTCGCCCTCATGCTCATCAGCGTCTACCTGTCCGAACGCGTCCGCGACACCCTCTACGAGCAGCGCGTGACCGAGGCGCTCTCGGACGCGTCCACGCGCACCAGCCTGGTGCAGCAGCAGTTCGACGCCTCGACCGCCTCGACGCCCGCGCTCGTCCAGAGCGTGGTGAACGACATCGTGCGGCGCACGCAGAGCCCCGGGTCGGGCGCCGTCGGCACCATGCTGCGCCGCAGCCCGTCCGAGACCGCCGGCACGTCGCTGCTCCCGTTCACCTACGGCACGAGCGTCGGTCTGAGCGAGGAGCTGCAGCAGTCCCTCCGCGACACGGGGACCCAGCACTGGCAGGCCGTCGAGCTCACCTCGGGGGAGCGTCCGCGCCCGGGCATCGTCGTGGGGGCCGTCGTCTCGCCGCCCGTGGTGGGGCCGTACGAGCTCTACTTCGTCTACAGCCTGGAGACCGAGGAGGACACCGTCGTCCTCATCCAGCAGACGCTCGCCCTCGCGGCGCTCGCGCTGCTCGGTCTGCTCGCGGCGATGGCGCTCTACCTCACCCGGCAGGTGCTCGGACCGGTCCAGCAGGCGGCCCGCACGGCCGAGCGGCTCGCGGCCGGGCACCTCGACGAGCGCATGACGACCAAGGGCCGCGACGAGCTCGCCCTGCTCGGCCGCAGCTTCAACGAGATGGCGGAGAGCCTGCAGGTCCAGATCGAGCGGCTCGCCGGCCTCTCGCTCGTGCAGCAGCAGTTCGTCTCCGACGTCAGCCACGAGCTCCGCACCCCGCTCACGACGATCCGGATGGCGTCGGAGATGATCTACGACGCGCGCGGCGGCTTCGACCCGACCACCCGGCGCTCGGCCGAGCTGCTCCACACCCAGGTCGACCGGTTCGAGGCGCTGCTGGCCGACCTGCTCGAGATCTCCCGGTTCGACGCGGGCGCCGCGATGCTCGACGTCGAGCACCTCGACGTGCGCACCGTGGTGCGCCGCGCCGTCGACCTGGCCGCGCCGCTCGCGGAGCGGATGGGGACCCGGCTCGACGTCGAGATGCCCGACGTCGCGTGCCGCGCCGACATCGATCCGCGCCGCGTGGAGCGCATCCTGCGCAACCTGCTCGCCAACGCGATCGAGCACGCGGAGGCGCGACCGATCGAGGTCGTCGTCGCGGCGGACCAGCGCGCGGTCGCCGTCAGCGTGGTCGACCACGGGATCGGCATGACGACGCGGCAGAGCGAGCAGGTCTTCGACCGGTTCTGGCGTGCCGACCCGTCGCGGGCGCGCACGATCGGGGGCACCGGGCTGGGGCTGGCGATCGCGCTCGAGGACGCGCGGCTGCACGCCGGCGACCTCGAGGCGTGGGGGAGCCCGGGCGTCGGCGCGACGTTCCGGCTGACGCTGCCGCGCCGCGCCGGCGTGACCGTGACGGAGTCGCCGGGTCCGCTCGTGCGGGTCGAGGAGTCGCCCGAGCCGGAGCCGGCGAACCTCCTGCTCGGGCCCTCGCCGGCGTCGGTGCCCGGGTTCGACGGCGAGGAGGGGACACCGTGAGGCGATCACGACGGACGGCGGCGCTCGCGCTCGCCGCGATGCTCGCCGTCGCGGGCTGCACGTCGCTACCCACCTCGGGACCGGTCGAAGAGGGCATGACCGACGCCCCCACCGCCGGCACGATCCAGTACGAGGCGAGCGGCCCCGTGGCCGACGCCGAGCCCCAGGAGATCATCGAGGGGTTCCTGCAGGCGGGAGCCGCCGGGCTCTCGGGCGAGAACGACTTCGCCGTCGCCCGGTCCTTCCTGACGACGTCGGCGAGCACCGGGTGGCAGCCGCTGGACCAGGTGGTCATCTCGGCGAACGAGGCGCCGCAGGTGCCCGTGGTGACCCTGCCCGAGGGCGTCGAGGACTCCACGGAGCCGGCCTCGGACGCCGGCCAGGACGCCCCCGTCGACCCCGAGGCGAGCCCGGACGGCGACGGCGCCCTGGGACCCGAGGACATCGAGGGGCTCGACCGCGTCCAGGTGCGACTCGGGGTGGTCGCCGTCGCCGACGTCGACAGCTCCGGCATCTACGCGGCGGCCACCTCCACGACGGCCTCCGAGCTCGCCTACGAGCTCGTGCGGGTCGAGGGTGAGTGGCGCATCGACTCGCTGCCCGGTGGCCTGCTGCTGTCGGAGGTCGCGTTCGGCAACGTCTTCCGGCCCGTGCCCGTCATGTTCCTCACGCCCGACCTCACGACGCTCGTCCCGGACGAGCGGTTCGTCCCCAGCCGCAACGCCGTCTCGCACGCGCTCGACCTCCTCCTCGCCGGACCGGCGCCCTGGCTCTCGCCCGGCGTGACCACCCGCGCGGAGGCGGGGATGACGCTGGCCCAGCCGGGCGCCGGCGTCGTCGTCACCGAGGACGGCGAGGCGGAGGTGCGGCTGCGCGGCGGTGAGCAGCTCTCCGACGACGAGCGCGCGCTGCTGTACACGCAGCTGCGCGAGACCCTCGTCTCGATCCCCGGGATCCTCGGGGTCGGGCTCTGGCTCGACGGGAACCTCTTCGAACCGATGCCCGACTCGCCGTCGCCCGGCCGGGCCGACGTGGTCGTCGACCGGCTGGTCGCGCTGGCCGACGGCGAGCTCGTGACCGTCGACGGCTCGCGGGTGACGCCGTACGTCACCGTCACCGACGCGGACGCCGATGCCTCGACGGGGACCGGCGACACCGGGACGGACGACGGGACCGGGACCGGCACGGAGACCGGCACCGGCACGGAGACGACCGCCCCGGTCACGCCGCCGGCGCCGCTCCCCGACGACCTGCACGACCCTGCGCCCGCCTACGACGCCGCCGACGGCGTCGCCGTCCTCCAGGGGGCCCGGACCCTGCTGCACGTCGCCCCCGACGGGACGGTGACCACGCTCGCGAGCGGGACCGACCTGCTGGCCCCGACGCAGGACCGGTTCGGCTGGGTGCTGACGGGGGAGCGCGACAACGACGGCACGCTCACCGCGTCCGGCCCGGGACGGGTCCCCGTCGTGGTCGAGGCCGACATGCTCGCGGGCCGGGTGGTGCAGGTGCGCGTGTCGCGCGACGGCGCCCGCGCCGCCGTCATGACCGAGCGCGACGGGGTCGCCGAGGTCAGGGTGGCGACCGTCGTGCGCGAGCCCGACGGCACGCCCCGACGGCTCCTGCCGGGCCCGGTGCTGGTGAGCGACCTCGCGACCGGGCTGGGGGTCGTGTGGACGGACTCCACCGGGCTCGCCGTTCTCGCCTCGCAGGAGGCCGGCGCCGTGCCGAGCGTGCGCTCCGTGCTCGTCAGCGGGCCGGTCGTCAACGTCTCCACGACCGCCCAGGCGGTCGGGATCGCCGCGGGCAACGGCCTCAGCGAGCTCTACCTCGCGACGGCGGAGGGGCGGCTCCTGCTCCGGGTGTCGCTGCGCTGGGAGGAGGTCGCCTCGGGGGTGACCGACCCGGCCTTCCCGGGCTGAGCACTGTCCCCAGCCCGGGCGACCGCGTCGTCGTGCCCGACCGTCCTCGGACGCGTGCCTCGCCGTCGGTGCCTCGCGGCACGCTGGCGCCATGACCTCCAGGCCCACGCCGGCACGCGTCCCCCGGCCGCTCTCGCCCTCGTCCGCACGACGGGTGCGGTGGCGGGTGGTGGCGACGTCGTTCGGCCGCGAGCTGGCGCGTCTGGTCGTCCCGCTCGCGTGCGCGGGCTGCGACCGCTGGGACGTCACGCTGTGCGAGGAGTGCCGCACCCGGCTGACCCGGCCGACCCGGGTCGACGGCGGGGCGCCCGCCCTGGCCGGCGGCCTGCCGGTGTGGGGCCTGGGGCCCTACCGCGAGGCCCTGCGTCGGATCGTGCTGGCGTGGAAGGTCGCGGGCCGCCGGGACCTGGACGCGATCCTCGACGGGGCGCTCGCCGGGGTCGTGGACGCCTGGGTGGCGGGCGGCGGGACGTTCCGCGACACGAGGGCTCGGGACGGGCCGGACGAGGTCTGGGTCGTCCCGGCGCCGTCCCGCCTGCGACGGGTGCTGCAGGGCCGACCACCCGTCGCGAGCCTGGCCGACGCCGTCGCGCGACGGATCGCCGAGCACGGGCAGCCCGCCCGGGTCGTGCTCGCGCTCGGGCAGCGCGGCCGCGGCGGCCACCACGCGTCGGGTGTCCCCTCCCGGCGCGGTCGGCCGGACCGCCGACACGCCCGGGTCGTCGCGCGCGTCTCGATGGGTGGACAGCGGATCGTGCTCGTCGACGACGTCCTCACGACCGGTGAGACGTTGCAGCGCTGCCGCTCCGCCGTCGAGGACGCCGGTGGCGGCGTGCTCCTGGGCGTCGTGATCGCGGCCGCTCGGGCGCCCGGGTCGGGCGACCGCCTGTCCACCGGCGCGCGGGTGGACTAACGTCGATTCATGGAGCACACCACGACCACCCCGCGACGAGGCGGCTGGCAGCGATCGAGGCTCCTGCGGGGGGTGAGGCCCGCCGTCCGCCACCCGTGAGGGTGGAGTCACCCCACACAGTCCCTGGCTCACGCAGTCAGGCGATCAACGGAGGTAAGCCATGGAAATCGTCGTTGTCGGTCGGCACACCGAGGTTGCACCCCGGTTCCGCGAGCACGTCGAGGACAAGCTGTCCAAGGTCACGCAGCTGGCGCCGTACGCGCAGCGCGTCGACGTCGAGGTCACCCACGAGCCCAACCCGAGGCAGGCGTCCTCGAGCGAGCGCATCGAGCTCACCGTGCGCGACAAGGGTCCGGTGGTCCGCGCCGAGGCGAGTGCCTCCGATCGTTACGCGGCGCTCGACGTCGCCACCACGAAGCTCCTCGAGCGGCTGCGCCGCTCCCACGACCGCCGCAAGGCGAAGAGCGCGCGACGCGAGGCCCGGGCCCTGCCCGCGCAGGACGCCGAGCTGCAGGTCGAGGTCGAGAGCGTCGTGGACGACGCCTCCGTCGAGCTCGCGGACGTCATCCCGGCGCCGACCGAGACGGACGTCGCGGTCGAGACGCAGCTGGGCGACTCGCCCGTGGTCGTCCGCCAGAAGGTCCACAAGACCGCCCCGGTGACCGTCGAGGAGGCCATCAACGAGATGGAGCTCGCGGGTCACCCGTTCTACCTGTTCATCGAGGCCGAGACCCACCAGCCGGCCGTCGTCTACCACCGCCACGGCTGGACCTACGGCGTCATCCGCCTGGACGCCCAGGCCGAGGCCAACGAGTAGCAGCCCCGTGGGGCTCGACCTCCACCACTGATGCGCCGACGGGCGCCGGGACGGATCCCGGCGCCCGTCGTCGTGTCCGGGGCCACCTGCCGGCGCCGGCCCGGCACCGCTCCGGCGGGTCAGTCGGCTCGTGCCACCGGTGCGCGCCAGGACGCCTACGATGGAGGGGCGGCTCCCACGTGGGGACGCGAGGCGCGCCTACCGGCGTCTGACACCAATTCTGGGAGCAAAGCGTGGTCTCCATCCTCGACCGGGTCCTTCGCATGGGCGAGGGCCGCATCCTCAAGAAGCTGCACGGGATCGCGGCGCAGGTGAACTCCCTCGAGGACTCGTTCACGGACCTCACCGATGCCGAGCTCCGCGAGGAGACCGACGTCTTCAAGCAGCGGCACACCGACGGCGAGAGCCTCGACGCGCTGCTCCCCGAGGCCTTCGCCGTCGTCCGCGAGGCCGCCAAGCGCACGCTCGGCCAGCGCCCGTTCGACGTCCAGCTCATGGGTGGCGCGGCGCTCCACCTCGGCAACATCGCCGAGATGAAGACCGGTGAGGGCAAGACCATCACCGCGACGCTGCCCGCCTACCTCAACGCCATCTCCGGCAAGGGCGTCCACGTCGTCACGGTCAACGACTACCTCGCGAGCTACCAGAGCGAGCTCATGGGTCGCGTCTACCGCTTCCTGGGGCTGACCTCCGCCGTCATCCTCTCGGGCCAGAAGCCCGAGGAGCGCCGTCGTCACTACGCCGCGGACATCACCTACGGCACGAACAACGAGCTCGGGTTCGACTACCTGCGCGACAACATGGCCTGGACGACGGACGAGCTGGTCCAGCGCGGCCACAACTTCGTCATCGTCGACGAGGTCGACTCGATCCTCATCGACGAGGCCCGGACGCCGCTCATCATCTCGGGTCCGTCCTCGGGCGACACGAACAAGTGGTTCGCCGAGTTCGCCCGCGTCGTGCGCCGCATGGAGCGCGAGGTCGACTACGAGGTCGACGAGAAGAAGCGCACCGTCGGCGTCCTCGAGCCCGGGATCGAGAAGGTCGAGGACCACCTCGGCATCGAGAACCTGTACGAGTCGCTGAACACGCCGCTGATCGGCTTCCTCAACAACGCGATCAAGGCCAAGGAGCTCTTCAAGCGCGACAAGGACTACGTCGTCATCAAGGGCGAGGTCCTCATCGTCGACGAGCACACGGGTCGCGTGCTGGCCGGCCGTCGCTACAACGACGGTATGCACCAGGCGATCGAGGCCAAGGAGGGTGTGGTGATCAAGGCCGAGAACCAGACCCTCGCCACGATCACGCTGCAGAACTACTTCCGTCTCTACAACCGCATCTCCGGCATGACCGGTACGGCGATGACCGAGGCCGCGGAGTTCCAGAACACCTACACCATGGGCGTCGTGCCGATCCCCACCAACCGGGGCATGCAGCGCATCGACGGGTCCGACCTCGTCTTCACGACCGAGGACGCCAAGATCAACGCCGTCGTCGAGGACCTCGTCGAGCGCCACGCCGCCGGGCAGCCGGTCCTCGTGGGCACGACGTCGGTGGAGAAGTCCGAGGACCTGTCGGTCCGCCTCAAGCGCCAGGGCGTCCCGCACGAGGTCCTCAACGCCAAGAACCACGCTCGCGAGGCCGCGATCGTCGCGATGGCCGGCCGCAAGGGTGCCGTCACGGTCGCCACGAACATGGCCGGCCGCGGTACCGACATCATGCTCGGCGGCAACGCCGAGCACCTCGCGGTGGCCGCGCTCGCCGACCAGGGGCTGAGCCCCGCCGAGACGCCGGAGGAGTACGAGGCCGCCTGGCCCGCCGCTCTCGCGACGGCGCAGGAGTCGGTGGCGGCGGAGCACGACGAGGTCGTCGAGCTCGGCGGCCTGTACGTGCTGGGTACCGAGCGCCACGAGTCGCGACGCATCGACAACCAGCTGCGAGGCCGTTCCGGCCGTCAGGGCGACCCGGGTGAGTCCCGGTTCTACCTGTCGATGCAGGACGACCTGATGCGCCTGTTCAACTCGGGTCTCGCGGAGCGCTTCATGAGCTCCTCCTCCTACCCCGAGGACGTACCGCTCGAGTCCAAGATCGTCTCCCGCGGCATCCAGAGCGCGCAGGGTCAGGTCGAGGCGCGCAACTTCGAGATTCGCAAGAACGTCCTCAAGTACGACGACGTCCTGTCCCGCCAGCGCGAGGCCGTCTACGGCACGCGCCGCCGGGTGCTCGAGGGGGAGAACCTCGAGGACCAGGTGCAGTCGTTCATCGACGACGTCCTCACCGACGCCGTCAGCTCCCTCACCGAGGGCGACCCCGCCACGTGGGACCTCGAGGAGCTGTGGGCGCTGCTCAAGCCGCTCTACCCGGTCAGCCTGACGATCGACGAGGTCGTCGAGGCCGCGGGCGGCAAGAACCGCCTGACGCGGGAGAGCCTCCTGCGCGAGATCCTGTCGGACGCGAAGGTCGCCTACGCCAACCGTGAGGAGACGCTGGGCTCCGACGTCATGCGTCAGGTCGAGCGCCGCGTCGTGCTGTCCGTGATGGACCGCAAGTGGCGCGAGCACCTCTACGAGATGGACTACCTCAAGGAGGGCATCGGCCTGCGCGCGATGGCCCAGCGCGACCCGCTCGTGGAGTACCAGCGCGAGGGCTTCACCATGTTCAACGCGATGAACGAGGCGGTGAAGGAGGAGGCCGTCGGATACGTCTTCCACCTCGAGGTCAAGGCTCCCGAGCCCGCGCCCCAGACCGTCGTCGGCACGCCCGCCCTCGCCGCCGCCGGGGCCGGCCTCGTCGCCGCCGTCACCGCTGCGAAGGACGCCCCGGCGTCCAGCGACGGGGACGGGACCCCGGCTCCCGCCGTCACGGAGGCTCCGGCCCCCGCCGCCGAGGCGCCGGCCGCGAAGGCTGCACCGGCGATCGACGACCTGGGGCTGGAGGCGCCGGCCCGTCCGACGAACCTGCAGTACTCGGCGCCGTCGGAGGACGGTTCCGCGTTCGTCACGGGCTCGGCGCGAGGCGCTGCCCGCCGCCCGGCCGCTGCTGCCGCGGCGAGCGAGAACGGTGGCGCGGAGGCCGGCGAGGGCTCCGTGAACCGCGAGGAGCGTCGCCGGGCTGCCAAGCAGGCCAAGAAGCGCTGAACGTCGCCGCCGGGCGACGAACGAGAACGACCGGATCGGCTGGGTCCCCGCACGGGGGCTCAGCCGATCTGCATCTCCACGACCCGCCAGCGGTCGCGGAAGACCTCCAGACGGCCCGCGACGGCGCGCACGCGGCTCCCGTCGTGGATGACGGCGCACACCTCGACGTGGCCGGAGTCCGTCACCTCGGCGCGCGTCGAGAGCACCCGCCCGTGCACGGGCCGGGTCGGCCGGCCGTGCACCCGGACGTGGAGCCCGGCCCGGCGCGCGAGCGCGCCGTAGATCTCCGGGGTCAGCCAGCGCAGGAGCTGCTGCGCCGGACGGGCGCCGCTGAGGACCTCCACGACGGCGAGGGCGAGCGCCCCGAACCAGCGGTCGCCGTCCACGGGGGCGGAGGGCCGGGTCGACGGGTCGTCTCCGCGCTCGCCCGGGGCGCCGGGGCGGGTCGGGGCGAGGGACAGTCGCTCGCGGGCGGTCGGCGGTCGCAGGGGGAGCGGCTCGGGGGCAGGCAGCAGCGTGCCGGCGAGGTCGGGATCGACGGGGAGGGCGGACATGGCTACTCCTGAGGATTCGGAGGGGAGGGGAGGTCCGCCGGCACCGTCAGGGCGGTGCCGGGGTGGATCAGGTCGGGGTCGTCGCCCACGACGTCGTGGTTGGTGCGGTACCAGTGCTGCCAGGCCTCGGCCGTCTCCGCGTCGCCGACGGCGCCGAACCGTTGGGCGATCCGCCAGAGGGAGTCGCCCGGCGCGACGGTGTAGGTCGTGGCCTGCTGGTCGGGAGAGGGCGGGTCCGTTCTCGGGACCGCCGGGACGACCGGTGAACCGGGGCTGCCGGGAACGGTCCGCGCGGGCGTGGTGTCGGCCGAGCCGGCGGGTGGATCGACGACTGTGGGTGGGTCGACGACGGTGGGAACGTTCGGGGACGGCGTCGTCGCCGGAGGCGTCGTGGGGACGATCGAGGGCGTGGCCCGGGCCGGGTCTCCCGTGGCGGACGGCGGGTCGGGCGTCGCGCTCGGGACGGTCGACGGCGTCGAGCTCGGCACCGGCGTGTCCTCGACCACCGGCGGGAGCGTCGGGAGCGCCACCGCCCCCTTGAGCGCGGGCGAGGGGTCGTCGGCCGCCCGGGACGTCGGTGCGCCCGCCGTCCGTCCCGCGGCGGCGGCGAGCTCCGCACCCGAGGCGCCGGCAGCCTCGACGGCGCCTCCGTCCCGGGGTGCGGCCGTCGGCCGCTCCGTCCCGGGGGACCCGACGCCGAGCGTGAGGTGCGCCGGGATGGCGGAGGTGTCCGTCGCCTCGGCCCAGGATCTCGCGCCCACCGTGCTGGTCGCCGCCGGCGTGTCCGAGGGCGCGACGGCGGTCGACGGCGCGACCAGTGCGGCCACGGACAACCCCGCGACGGCCCCGGCCCCCGCTACCCGGCGCACGAGTGCCGGGGCCCATCGACGCAGGAGGTCGCGACCCGTGGCCCACGAGCGCCCCGTCGACTCGACCAGCAGCGTCACGGTCGAGACGAGCGCGGCGAGCGCGTACCAGAGGCACGCCAGGACGCCCGCGAAACTGACCGCCGTCACGACGACGGACTCGACGTTCGTGGGCTCGAGCGTCAGGTCGGCGGCCAGCGCGAGGCCCGCGGCGACCGCGGCCAGCAGCACGCCGGCGCTCGTCGCGGTTCGCGCGGTGAGGCTTGGCGAGGCCGACCGTTCGCCGTCGGGTTTGGCACCCGAGCTCGCTCGGGCGTGCGTAGGGCCGGTCGTCCACATCGTTCCCCCAGAATGTTTGACGTCATTTGACGTGCTCAGAGGATGGCGAACGATGGCTCCTGGCGTCAAGAGGTGTGGAAGAGTGCCGCCATGAGCTGGGACGAGCTGTTCGAGGATCTCGAGTCGCAGGCCGACGCGGCGGCGCGCGAGGCGGATGAGGACGACGTCGCGGAGCTGGGCGAGGCGGAGCAGGGCCGGATCGCCCTCGCGGACCGGCTGCGGGCGTGCGTCGGGCGTCCGGTCGTCGTCGGCGTCGACGGCGACAGCCACGCCGGGACCGTCCGTGACGCCACCCGGGCGTGGGTCGTGCTCGCGACGGCGGTCAGGGAGGTCCTGGTTCCCCTCACGGCTGTGCGGTGGGTGGAGGGCGCCGATCGTGCCGCGCCGGCTCCCGGTGCGGCGGAGTCACGGCTGGGGCTGTCGCACGTCCTGCGGGGGCTTCAGGCCGAGGGGAGGACGGTCCGGATGATCGCGTCGGGCCGAACGGTCGTCGGCGTGATCGATCGCGTGGGACTCGACCACGCGGACGTGGTGGACGACGGGAACGGGACCGTGCTCGCGGTGCCGTTCGTGGCGATCACGTCGGTCACGCTGTAGGCGTCAGGGCGTCAGGGCGTCAGGGCGTCAGGGCGTCAGGGCGTCAGGGCGTCAGGGCGTCAGGGCGTCAGGGCGTCAGGGCGTCAGGGCGTCAGGGCGTCAGGGCGTCAGGGCGTCAGGGCGTCAGGGCGTCAGGGCGTCAGACGCGTGCGTCGCGTCCACCCGCGACGAGCCGGCGGTCGGCGGTCGCGCCCCGACCGTCCGACCCGGATCGACGTCAGTCGCGCTGGAGGGAGCTGCGGCGCGATGCCGCTGCGGCCTTCTCGCGCTCGACGTAGGCGTCCAGCTCCTTGGACTCCACGCGCCACATCCCGCGGCCGCCGACCTGGAATCCTTGGATCTCGCCCTGGCGCACGAGAGCGCGCGCGGTCGGCACGGTGATGTCGAGGATCTCGGCGACATCGGCAAGGGTCAGCATCCGTTCGGGCATGACCTAATTCTCGCACCTCTCCTCTCGCCGCGCGCGGTGACGGCCAAACGTTGTGGAAAACCTTCGACGACGTCGGTCGCCGTGGCACGATGTGCGCATCGCGGGGGCGAATGAAGGGGGCAGCCGGTGGCACGTCGGAGCACGCGCGCGCAGAGCGGGGCCGGTGACGGGAGCAGTCCTGCGGCGGTGACGTCGCGTCGTCCGCCGGCGTGGCGCAGTCCGCGGTTCGGCGTCGGGGTCGTGCTCGTCGCTGCCTCGGTGGCGCTCGGCAGCTGGGCGATCGAGCGCGCCGGCTCGGGCGAGCAGATGTGGGTCGCGCGGCACGACCTCGCGCCGGGCGATCCCGTCTCGGCCGAGGACCTGCGGTCGGTCCCCCTCTCGTGGGAGGGCGGCGACGCCGTCTACCTCCCGGCCGCGGAGATCCCCGACGACGCCGTCGCGACCTCGTTCGTCGGCTCGGGGGAGCTGGTGCCCGCGAGCGCCCTCGGGACGAGCGCCGACGTCGACGGTCGCCCCGTCACGGTCCCGGTGCCGGCGGGCGTGACGCTCGAGGCCGGCGTCCAGGTCGACCTGTGGGCGCTGCCCCGGGCGGACGCCGGGGAGCCGCGGCTGCTCGCCGACGGCGTGAGCGTCCTCGGGATCGAGGAGGACACCGGGATGTTCCGCTCGGGGAGCGGGTCGGTGGCCCGCGTCCTGGTCGAGGCCGACGCCGTGGCGGGGGTGCTCGCGGCCCAGGCCGACGGCGGCACCGTCACGCTCGTCGAGCGGCCGGGGAGCTGACGTGGAGCCGGGGGCGCTCGTCTGTCTGTCCGGGACCGAGGAGCCGGAGGTGGTCTCGCGGCTCGAGGCACCGGGCTCGCCCGCGCGCGTGATCCGGAGGTGCGCCGACCTCGCCGAGCTCACGGCCGCCGCCGACGCGGGCCTCGGTGACGTGGCGGTGCTCCAGCTGGGCCGGGGGGTCGACGCGGGCAGGATGGCGCACCTGCGCCGGTGCGGGCTCGGCGTCGTGCTCGTCGCCGACGCGACCCAGGCTTCCCGCGGCGTCGCCATCGGGGTGGACGCCGTGGTGACGGACGGCGAGGGCCTGGCCGACCGGCTCGTCGCCGTGATCGCCGAGGTGCTCGCCCGCCGCGCGGAGACGCCCGTCGGTCGGTCCGGGCCCGGGAGCGTCGCCGCCCCGTCGCCGGCCATCCCCGACGACGCCCGGAGCCTCACCGGGCCGGAGCGGTCGGGTCGGCTGGTGGTCGTCTGGGGCGCGCACGGCGCCCCTGGCCGGACGAGCACGGCCGTCCACCTCGCGAGCGAGCTGGCGCTCGCGGCGCCGACGATGCTCGTGGACGCCGACTCCGTGGCCCCCTGCCTGACCCAGGTCCTGGGCGTGCTCGAGGAGACGGCCGCCGTCGCCGCCCTCTGCCGCGCCGCCGGTCAGGGAGCGCTCGACCCGACCCTCGTGCGCAGCCGGGCCCGCACCCTCCCGACGGGCGTCGCGCTCGTGTCGGGACTCACCCGCGCCGACCGCTGGCGCGAGCTCGCACCGGACCACCTCGACCTCGTCTGGCGGGCGGCCCGGCGGTGCGCGTCCTGGATCGTCGTCGACGTCGCGGGTGGGCTCGAGGCCGCGCCGACGCGCGGCGCCGACCGGTGGGCCGCCACGCGCTCGGCGCTGCACGCCGCGGACGACGTCGTCGTGACGATCGCCGGCGACCCCGTCGGGGTGCGTCGGGGCGTGGCCGCTCTCACGGACCTCGACGCCGAGGGGGTCGCGGCGCGGCGCCACCTCGTGGCCACGCGGGTGCGGCCCTCGCGCGGCGGGCGTACGGAGGAGGCCGTCACCCACGCGCTCGAGCGGTTCGCCGGGACCCGTCCGGTCGCCGTCGTCCCCCAGGACACGGCGTTCGACGACGCGCTGCTCGCGGGCGCGACCCTGCGCGAGACCGATCCCCGCTCGGCGGCCCGGCGGGCGTTCGCCGAGCTCGCCCGGAGGCTGGACCCGGAGGTCTCCGGGGCACCGGCGCCGGCCCGGCGCGGCGTCCTCGCCCGACGGCGGGGTGCCACACTGGCCTGATGCGACTGTACGTGCCCGCGGTCCTGTCCGATCTCGCCGCCCCCGAGCTCACGCCCCGACCCGCCTGCGCCGTCACGCCCGCGCTGCGGTCCGCGCTGCCGGAGGAGGACGAGGAGGGCCTGGAGCTGTCGGCGTTCCTGTCCGCCGCCGACCTCGCGGTGCTGCGGCTCGCTGATGCCGCCGACGCGCTCCCGGCCGTCCCGCGCCGCGTCGTCGTGGCCCTCGAGGTGCCGGACACCACGCCGCTCGGCGCCGTCCCGGGCGACCTCGTGGAGCTCGCCAGCGTCGTGGGGGAGATCCCCGCGACCGGCTGGTCCGCCGTCGTGAGCATCCACGTCGACGAGCCGGAGGCGGCCGACGCCGTGCGGGCGGCGCTGACCGACGACGCCGCGTTCGAGGAGCTCGGCGAGGTGGACCTGCTGTGGTTCCACCCGTCCGAGCGATCCGTGCTCGCGGCCGAGGCCGGCTGACCGACCGACGCAGGTCGACCAGCGGCGCCCCGTCAGGCGGACGGCCGCCCGGCGCGGTCGAGCACGACGTCGTGCAGGCGGCCGTTGGTCGCCACCGCGTCGCCGTCCCAGGGTCCGACCCGCCCCGCGCGGGAGGTGAACCGTCCGCCGGCCTCCGTGACGATCGGGACGAGCGCGGCCATGTCGTAGACCTGCAGCTCCGGCTCCAGGGCGACGTCCACGCTGCCCTCGGCGACCATCATGTACGACCAGAAGTCGCCGTAGCCCCGGGTTCGCCAGCACTCCGTGAGCAGTCCGACGAAGGCGTCCAGCTCGCCGCGCTGGGACCAGCCGTCCAGGCTCGCGTACGACAGCGAGGCGTCCGCCAGGTCCGAGACACCGGAGACCGCCAGCCGGCGGGGCTCGCCGCCGCCGACGCTGAGAAAGGCGCCGCCGCCGACGGCGGCGTACCAGCGGCGGTGCAGCGCGGGCGCGCTCACGACGCCCACCACCATCTCGCCGTCGACCGCGAGGCCGATCAGGCTGGCCCACACGGGCACGCCGCGGACGAAGTTCTTGGTGCCGTCGATGGGGTCGATGATCCACTGCCGCCCGCTCGGGGCGACGTCGCCGCCGAACTCCTCGCCGAGGATCGCGTCCTGCGGGCGGTGCTCGGCCAGCAGGGCGCGGGCCGTGCGCTCGGCGGCGAGGTCGGCGTCGGAGACGGGTGAGGTGTCGGGCTTGGCGTCCACGCGCAGGTCCAGCGCCCCGAACCGGTCGGCGGTGACGGCGTCGAGCGCGTCGGCGATCGCCAGCGCGAGGGCGAGGTCGTCGGCGTGGGCGGAGGGGCTGGTCATCGCTGGTGCATCCCGTCGTAGGCGGTCGGCTCGGGCTCGGCGTCGCCGAGCCGGGAGGTCAGGAGGCGGCGCAGCGACTCGACACGGGCGATCTCGCGCGCGGTGACGTCGGGCCGGGCGAGCCAGGTGTCCAGGGCGCAGCCGGCGGCGCCGTCGAGGTGGGTGCAGCCGGGCAGGCACCCGGTCACGACCTCGGCGAGGTCGGCGAACGAGGCGATCACGTCCTCGACGTCGACGTGGCCGAGCCCGAACGAGCGCACCCCGGGGGTGTCGATGACCCAGCCGCCGCCGGGCAGCGCGAGCGCGACGGCGGAGGTGGAGGTGTGGCGTCCGCGCCCGGTCACCGAGTTCACGTGGCCGACGGCGCGCGCGGCGTCGGGGACCAGCGCGTTGACCAGCGTCGACTTCCCGACGCCGGAGTGCCCCACGAGCACCGAGATGCGGCCGTCGAGGCGTGCGCGCAGCTCCTCCAGCCCCACGATGGTGGTGTCCTCGCGACGCGAGACGACGGCGGGGACGTCGAGGGGGAGTAGTGCTGCAAGAACGTGGCGGGGTCGGCGAGGTCGGACTTGGTCAGGGCCAGGAGGGTGTCCATCCCGGCGTCGAACGCGGCGACGAGGCACCGGTCGACCATCCGGGTGCGGGGCTCGGGGTCCGCGAGCGCGGTCACGACCACGAGCTGGTCGGCGTTGGCGACGAGGATCCGCTCGATGCCCCCGACGTCCTCCGACGAGCGTCGCAGCAGGGTCCGGCGCTCAGCCACGCGCACGATGCGGGCGAGCGATCCCGAGCGGCCGGAGGTGTCGCCGACGACGGCGACGTCGTCGCCCACCACGACCCCCGCGCGGCCGAGCTCCCGGGCCGAGACGGCCGTCAGGGTGCGACCGTCCACGAGCACCTCGTACCGGCCGCGGTTGACGCCGGTGACGAAGCCGTCCTCGGCCTGGGCGTAGGCGGGGCGCTGCTTGGTCCGGGGCCGGCTGCCGCGGCGCGCGGGCCGGATCCGGACGTCGGACTCGTCGTAGTCGCCTGCCCTCATCCTGCGGCGGCCCCGGTCTGCTCGAGCATGTCGCGCCACAGGCCGGGGAAGTCCGGGAGGGTCTTGGCGGTGGTGGCGACGTCGACGATCGCGACGCCGGGCACCGCCAGGCCGACGATCGCGCCGAACGTGGCCATCCGGTGGTCGTGGTAGGTCTCCACGACGGCGCCGTGCAGCGTCGCGGGCTCGATCTCGACGCCGTCGTCCGTCTCGCGGGCGATGCCGCCCAGTCGGGTGATCTCGGTGACCAGCGCCGCGAGCCGGTCGGTCTCGTGGCCGCGCAGGTGGCCGATCCCGCGCAGTCGCGTGGGGGAGTCGGCGATCGCGGCGAGCGCGGCGATCGTCGGGGCGAGCTCGCCGGCGCGCGTGAGGTCGAGGTCGAGGCCGTGCACGGTGCCGGTGCCCGTGACGCTGAGCGTCCCGTCCTCGGCGAGCGCGACGTCGGCGCCCATCCGGGTGAGGATCTCGCGGAGGTCGTCGCCCGGCTGCGTCGTGCTCGCGGGCCAGTGCGGGACGCGGACGGTGCCGCCGGCCGCGAGCGCGGCGGCCAGGAAGGGGCCGGCGTTGGACAGGTCGGGCTCGACGACGACCTCTCCGCCGGCGATCTCGCCGGGTTCCACCCGCCAGTGCCCCTCGCCGACCTCGCGCGCGTCGACGCCGCGGCCGCGCAGCACCTCGAGCGTCATGTCGATGTGCGGCTTGCTCGGCAGGCGCTCGCCCACGTGGCGCAGGTCCAGGCCGCGGCGCAGACGCGGGGCGACGAGCAGGAGCGCCGAGACGAACTGGCTCGAGACCGACGCGTCGATCGTGACGTCCCCACCCTCGAGGCCGCCGGTGCCGTGGACGGTGAAGGGCAGCGTGCGGGCAGGGGCGCCGTCGTGGGTGACGTCGACGCCGAGGCCGCGCAGGCCGTCGACGACCCCGTCCATCGGGCGCTCGCGGGCGCGCTCGTCACCGTCGAGGTGGACGTCGCCGTCGGCGAGGGCGGCGAGCGGCGGCACGAAGCGCATGACGGTCCCGGCGAGGCCGCAGTCGATGCTCGCGCCACCGCGGACGGTCGTGGCGGGCGTCACGTCCACGTCGCCGTCGGCCGTCACCTCGACACCTGCCCCGAGCGCGCGGAGCGCGTCGATCATCAGGGCGCTGTCGCGGGAGTGCAGCGGAGCGACGAGGCGGGTGGGACCCGAGGCGACGGCGGCCAGCAGGAGATAGCGGTTGGTGAGCGACTTCGACCCGGGGACGGCGACGGTCGCGTCGAGCGGGCGGTGGGCGAGCGGGGCGTTCCAGGGCTGGTCGGTCACGCCTGCCAGGGTAGTCGGGCCGCCCGGCGATCCGTCGACGGCGGGGTCGGCCGCCGCGCCGGAGGACAGCCCCACGGGACTCAGGAGTGGTCGGTGACCTCGTGCAGCGCGAGCTTCGCCTTGTCGGGCACGCGGGCGATCGTCTGCTTGGCCGCGATCCTGGCCACCTTGGCCGTGCGCTTCGCGTGCTTCGCGCTCGTGGCGACGTGCTTGGCCGAGGTGGAGCGGGCGGTGTCGAGGCGCCAGGCGATCGACGGCTTGCCCGCGGTGTCGGCGGCGGCGAGCAGCAGCCCTCCGAGGACGGCGGAGTCGCGCAGCAGCCCGAGGAGGTGCTCGCGACGCTTCTCGCCGGTGGCGTCCCAGAACGGGTTGGCCGCGACGACGGTCGGGAGGTGGAGCACCGTGAGGACGGTCGCGGCGGCGCGCGGGGCGATCCCGAGGCCGAGGAGGCCGCCCGCGACGATCTTGGCGGCACCGGCGGCGCGCACGATCAGGTCGGGGCTGAGCTGGACGGGCGCCTTGTCGGCGAGCTGGGTCAGGGCGGGCCGCGCCTGCGGCAGGTGCTCGACCTCGGCCGCGGGATGACGGACGGCGCGCCACCCGTCCGCGACGAAGACGGAGGCCAGCAGGGGACGAGCAACGCGGCGCAGCATCATGCTCCATCCTTACCGCACCCGTGCGTCAAAGGCGAGTCTCTCGTCGGACGTGCGGGAATGAGCAGGGGCCCGTGCACGTTGGCCCAGGTGTGAGAGAACAGAGCGTGCTGACCGCGCCCGATCGCGCCGCCGTCGACCTCGCGGCCGTAGGCTGGTGGCTGATGAACGCCACCTCGCACGACGCCGGATCCAGCAACCCGACCGACCCCGTCACCTCGGGCAACGCCCGGGTCGAGCCGGTCGCCGTCGCGGCGCCGCCCGTCGAGTCGACCCCCGCCGTCGAGCCGGTCGAACAGGCCGCCACCGTGGAGCCCGCAGCGACCGAACCGGTCGAGGAGGCCGAGCCCGAGGACGTCAGGGAGACGGAGACGGCCGCCGAGCGCACGCTGCGCTTCGAGACGGACGCCCTCCCGCACCTCGACCAGCTCTACAGCGCGGCCCTGCGGATGACGCGCAACCCCTCCGACGCCGAGGACCTGGTCCAGGAGGCGTTCGCCAAGGCGTACGCGTCCTTCCACCAGTTCCGCCCGGGCACGAACCTCAAGGCGTGGTTGTACCGCATCCTCACGAACACGTACATCAACTCCTACCGCAAGAAGCAGCGCGAGCCGCTGCAGTCGGACTCCGACGGCGTCGAGGACTGGGAGATCGCCCGCGCGGCGTCCCACACCGCCATCGGCCTGCGCTCGGCCGAGGTCGAGGCGCTCGACCGGCTGGGCGACTCGGTCGTGCGCGATGCGCTGGCGGAGCTGTCGGACGACTTCCGCCTCGTGGTCTACCTGGCCGACGTCGAGGGCTTCGCCTACAAGGAGATCGCCGAGATCATGGGCACCCCCATCGGGACGGTGATGTCCCGCCTGCACCGCGGCCGGGGCCAGCTGCGGACCCTGCTCGCCGACCACGCCCGCGACCTGGGGATGAAGGTTCCGTCATGAGCGACTCCACCGCCTCCGTCACCGACCCGGCCGGCACCGCGGCCGACGACGTCGCCGCCCGGTCCGCGCCCCTGAGCGCCGAGTGCCGCGACGCGCTCGAGCACCTGGCCGAGCTGCTCGACCACGCGATGTCCGAGCCCGACGCCGAGATCGTCCGGGCGCACATCGAGACGTGCGAGCCGTGCCTCGAGGCGGCCGACGTCGAGGAGCACGTCCGGCTGCTCGTGCGGCGCGCCTGCTACTCCAAGGCGCCCGACCAGCTCCGCCTGCGCATCGTCAGCCAGATCACGGTCCGCCGCCTCGGCTGACCCCGCTGCCCGCGAGGGCGCCGCGCCGTCGGCCCCACCCGTCGACCTGTGGGACGATGGTTCGTCACCACCGAAACCTCTCGAGGAGTTCCCATGAGCAAGCGCGGACGCAAGCGCAAGTCTCGTAAGGGCAGCGCTGCCAACCACGGCAAGCGCCCCAACGCCTGACGCACGAGACCAGCACGGACGGCCACCCTCGGGTGGCCGTCCGTGTTTCTGCGTCAGGAGGTCGGTACCGTGGCGGGATGCGTGCCGTCGTGGTGAGGACCCAGGATCCGGACGACCCCGGGGCGGGGGTCGCCGTCGTCGACCTCGAACCGACCGCCCCGCCGGCGGGGTGGGTGCGGGTCCGGATCGAGGCAGCGAGCCTCAACCACCACGACGTGTGGTCGCTGCGCGGCGTGGGTCTCCCCGCCGACCGGCTGCCGATGGTGCTGGGCACCGACGCCACGGGGCTGCTCGACGACGGCACCCCCGTGATCGTGCACGGCGTGATCGCCGACCCCGCCTGGCACGGTGACGAGACGCTCGACCCGCGCCGGTCGCTGCTGTCGGAGAAGCATCCAGGCACCCTCGCGGAGGAGGTCTGGGTGCCGCAGCACAACGTGCTGCCCCGCCACCCCGACCTGACCGCCGAGCACGCGGCCTGCCTGCCGACCGCCTACCTGACGGCCTACCGGCTGCTGTTCACGGCGGCCGACCTGCGGCCCGGCCAGACGGTGCTCGTCCAGGGCGCCGGCGGCGGCGTGGCGACGGCGAGCGTCCTGCTGGCCAGGGCCGCCGGCCTGCGCGTGTGGGTGACCTCGCGCGACGCCGAGCGCGGTGCGGCCGCCGTCGAGCTGGGCGCCCACGCCGCCTTCGGGGCGGGGGAGCGGCTCCCGGAGCAGGTGGACGCCGTCGTGGAGACGGTGGGCGAGGCGACGTGGCCTCACACGCTTCGGGCGCTCAGGCCGGGGGGCGTCGTCGCCGTCGCGGGGGCCACGACGGGCGAGGCGCCGAGCGCCGACCTGAATCGCCTGTTCTTCCGCGGCCTCCGGGTGGTCGGCTCGACGATGGGGACCTACGACGAGCTGGCGCGGGTCCAGCAGCTGCTCGTCACGACCGGGGTGCGTCCGCTGGTGGACCGTGTCGTCGACCTCGACGGCGTCCCCGGGGCGCTGGCGGACCTGGTGGCCGGCCGGGTGCGCGGGAAGGTCGTCGTGCGGGTGTCCTGATCCGCCGGGCGCCGAGCGCGCCGCACGATCGAGCTCTGGCGGTGGCGCGCCGGGTCAGGCGTCGTCGACAACGGTGCCGATCCAGTCAGCCCAGTCGTGGTGCAGCACGAGCCACGCCAGCAGGCCGTGACCGGCCTGGGCGGGGTGGATGCCGTCCGTGAGCGCGAGGTCGGACAGCCACTGCTCGTGGGTCGCGAGCGGCTGGTACGTCTCGACGTAGGGCACGCGGCGGCGGTGGCACACGTCGGCGTAGGCGGCCGAGAGCGCGGCCTGGGCGGCGCCGTCGAGATCGGTGCGCGGCGGCGGCCCGACGACGAACGCGGGCAGGTGCAGCGCGTCGGCCTTGTCCAGGATGTTGGCCAGGTTGAGACGGCTGCGCGCCATCGACGTCCCGGCGACGAGGTCGTGGGCGCCGAGCGCGAGCACGAGGGCGGCGTCGGCGTGGCCGCGGCGACGCGCGACCTCCCCTCCCAGCGCGCGCTCAGGGCCGTCGTCGTCTCGCCGGGCACGGCGAGCGTGCACACCAGCAGGCTCTGCGGCGTCGAGCGGGCGACGACCCGACCGACCCAGCCGAGGGCCCGCGGGTCGCCGAAGCCGGCCACGAGCTCGTCCCCGACGACGAAGAGTCGTCGGACGGTCTGCGTCAGGTCTGCCACGCGCTCCATCGTGCCACCCGGGGCGCGCGAGTCGGTCGCCCCGCGCCGGGGCCGGTGTCGGTGGGCGCTGCTAGCCTGCCGTTCGGGCCACGGTGCACCGTCGGTCCACGACCAGGGCAGGCAGACGAAGGGTAGGCACGTGGGTTTCTTCACCAAGCCGCAGGAGGGCACGTCGGCCGGGGCGCTCGCGCCGCTGACGAGCGAGCGGATCAGGGCGCGGCTGGACGACCGCGACGCCCAGTACGGCGTCGACGACGACGGCGACATCGGCGGCTACTGGGACGGTCACCTGTTCTACTTCTTCCTCCTCGGGCAGTCCTCGGAGTACCTGCAGATCCGCGGCCGCTGGAACCGCGCGGTCTCCATCGAGCAGCTCGGCGCGGTGACCGGCCTGGTCAACGCGTGGAACGCCGAGAAGCTGTGGCCCAAGCTCTACGCCCGCGCCGAGGACGACGTGGTCGGCGTCTACGCCGAGCACACCGTCGACTACGAGCACGGCGTCTCCGACGAGCAGATCGACCTCCACATCGCGTGCGCCATCGCGACGTCCGGCCAGGCGTTCGACACCCTCGACGAGTCCTTCCCGGCGGAGGCCGCGCTGGCCCGGGCGGAGTTCGAGCGCGAGTGACGAGCACGTTCCAGGTCGACCTGCGCGGCATGGTCGACCTGCTGGCCCGCCACCTCTACTCCGGTCCCCGCGTCTACGTGCGCGAGCTCCTGCAGAACGCGGTGGACGCCGTGACGGCCAGGAGGCTCCTGGAGCCAGACGCTCCCGCGACCGTCCGCCTGATCGTGCACCCGCACGGTCGGGCGGACGGCGTCGACGGCGCGGGGGGGACGACGACGGCGTCCCGAGCCTCGAGGTCGTCGACACGGGCATCGGGCTCACGGCCGAGGAGACGGCCGAGCTGCTGGCGACCATCGGCCGCAGCTCCAAGCGCGACACGGAGAACGGGCTCGGGCTGGGCAGGACCGAGTACATCGGCCAGTTCGGGATCGGCATGCTGGCGGCCTTCATGGTCGCCGACCGGATCGAGGTGACGTCGCGCTCCGCGCGCGAGGGCTCCGCAGTCGTGACGTGGCGCGGCTACGACGACGGCACGTTCGAGATCAGCGAGCGCGACGACCCCGATGGCGAGGTGCCCGTGGGGACGCGGGTCGTGCTGCGGGCCAGGCGCGACGCCGAGCACTGGCTGGCGGAGGAGACCGTCACGGCGCTCGCGGAGGAGTACGGGTCGCTGCTCCCGCTCGACGTCGCCGTGCAGGTCCTGGTCGGGGGAGCGCCCCTGTGGCGCCGGATCACCGGCGACGGCCCGCCGTGGCGCCGGACCTACCCGACCGAGGCGGCGCGCCGCGAGGCCCTGGTGGCCTACTGCGAGAAGCATCTCGGCTTCACCCCGCTCGGGCACATCGACCTCGCCGTCCCGCTGACCGGGCTGACGGGCGTGGCGTTCATCCTGCCCTCGGCCGCACCCGGTTCGAGCGGGCACCGGGTCTACCTCAAGCAGATGCTGGTCGGCCCCCGCGTGGAGGGGCTGCTGCCGGAGTGGGCGTTCTTCGTGCGCGCCGTGGTCGACGCGACCGAGCTGCACCCGACGGCCTCGCGCGAGCAGCTCCACACGGACGAGGTGCTGCTCGCCACGTCCGAGGCGCTCGCCGCCCAGCTCAAGGAGTGGGCCACCCGGACGCTGGGCGGCGCGTCCGGCGCGGCCCCCGGCGGCCTCGCCCGCCGCTTCGTCGAGACCCACCACCTGGCGCTGCGGGCCCTCGCGCTCACCGACGCCGACATGCTCGACCTGGTCGCGCGCGTCCTGCCGTACGAGACCACCGACGGAGGCGCGACCCTCGCGGAGCTGCGCGAGGCCGACGGCGAGATCGTCTACACCGCGACGACGCAGGCCTATCGCCGCGTCGCCTCGGTGGCCCGGGCCCAGGGGCTCACCGTCGTGAACGCCGGCTACGTCTACGACGCCGACCTGCTGACCCAGCTGGGGCGGCGTCCGGGCTGGCGCGTGCGCGAGCTCGCGACCGACGACCTGGCCGCGATCCTGCGACCGCTGGACCCCTCGCGGGAGCTCGCGGTGCTCGACGCCGTCGCCGCAGCCAACGCGGTGCTGGCCGAGGCCGACTGCGAGGTGCTGGTGCGGGAGTTCGCCCCGGAGCACGTGCCGGCCATGCTGCTGCGCGACCGCGACGGCGAGCACCAGCGCGACCTGCGGCGCGAGGTCGAGGCGGCGGACGACCTGTGGGGGTCGGTGCTGCAGGGCTTCGCGACGCCGGTGACGAGTCGGCGTCTCGTGCTCAACGACTCCGCGCCGCTGGTGCGGGACCTGCTGGCGGCCCCGCCCGGCGAGGTGTCGGCTGCCGGGATCCGCTCGCTCTACCTCTCGGCGGTGATGCTGGCCGGCGACGGCCTGCGCCCGCGCGAGGTCGAGGAGCTCAACGACGCGCTCGGGGCGCTGCTGCGCGCGGGCCTGGGTCGCGACGACGAGGGACGAGGGAACGCATGAGCCGCACGGTCGACGAGGCCAACCGGGCCGTCGGACGCATCCGTCGGATGCCGTACGGCGTCGCCCGCACGGAGATCGCCGAGCAGGAGGCCCGCCGGATCGAGGAGGAGGGCCCCGCCGAGACGCTCGCGTACGCGCTCTTCGCGCTCGTGGAGTCCTACGTCTGGGGCGGCGAGGGGGCGAAGGCCTACGTGCCGTTCCGCCGCTCGATCCGGCTGTGGGACACCAGCCCCGAGCTTTTCGACGAGGGTGACCGGCACGACTTCTTCTGGGCGTTCAAGTGGATGGTCACGGGGCTCGTGGAGTACCCCGACGTCCCCGCCACCCAGATCACCGCCACGATCGCGGACATGGAGCGGCGCTACGCCGTCGCCGGGAACGGGCTGGACGCCGTCGCCTACGCCGCCTTCCGGTGGGCGGAGCACACGGGGGACCCCGACGTCGAGCTCGCCTTCACCGCCTGGGCCGCGACCCCGCGCGACGAGTACTCGCAGTGCGAGGCGTGCGAGCTGGGGGACCAGGCCGTCCACCTCGCCGCCACCGGCCGCGTGCCCGAGGCGATCCGGGTGATCGAGACGGTGCCGCCCACCACGCGCTGGTGCGCCACCGAACCGGCCGACATGCTCTCCGTGCTCGCGCTCGCCCACCTCGACCAGGGCGACGCGGGGGCCGCGCTCGAGGCGCACCGGCGCGCCGTCGCCGCCCTCGCGGACACGCAGTCGGACATGGTCGGTGCGCGCGGCCGACGCCTGGAGCTGCTCGCGCGTGGCGGAGCGACCGACCGCGCGCTCGAGGCGCTCGCGAGCGACGGGCACCTGCTCGTCGACGCCGACTCGCCCCTGGGGCAGCTGCGGTTCGGCATCGCGGTGCTGCGCGCGCTGGCGGCGCTGCCGGACGTCGGGGAGCGGCCGGTCGCCGTCCCGGGGGTGCCCGCGGCCACGGTGGGGGAGCTGGGCGCCTGGACGGCGGAGCGGTCGCGGTCGCTGGCGGCCGCGTTCGACGCTCGGAACGGCTCCGACCGGCTCGTCCGCGAGGTCGAGGCCGCCGCCTCCGTCCGACCCTCGGAGACGCCGCTCAGCCTCACGGTGATCGACCCCGCCGCCGTCGCGGGGACGGCGCCGACGGTCGCCGCGGTCACACCGCCCCCGGGCGGCTCGTCGTCGCGCGACGCCGAGCCCGCCGGACAGCACCTCGGCGGCTCCGGCGCGGGGCCGCTCGCGGTCGCGGGTCACGACGACGCGTCGTTCCCGACCGCGCCCGCCGCGCCGGCCGACGCCCACCTCGCCCTGGCCGAGGAGCACCTCGCGGCCGACCGGCCCGCGCAGGCCGTGGCCTCCTACCAGGTCGCGGCGGGCCTGCTCGACGCCGCCGGGCGGCTGGCGGACGCGGGGCTGGCGTGGGCCGAGGCGGCCCGGTGCGCCGACCTGCTCGGCGACGTCGACGGCTCCCACGCCGGGTACGTCGCCTCGACCGCCCGGCTGCGGGCGGCGGGGACGCCGCCCGGCCTGCTGACCCGGGTCGTCGTCGCGTGGGCGCCCGTGGCGGCCCGCGCGGGCGGGGCCGGTGACGTGCTGGCCGTCGTCGGCGTCCTGCGGCCCGCGCTGCGGTCCCTCGTCGAGGCGGAGCGCCCCGAGGCCGCGGTGGACCTCGTCGAGCGCGAGCGCGGCGCCGCCCGACGTGCGCTCGCCGACCTGGACGACACCGCAGCCCGGCTGCTCGCCGCGGCCCCGCGGCGTCGCCCGCCTCCCCGTGGGCGGACACGGACGCAACCACCGACCCGCCCGCCGACACCGACGCCGTCACGCTCGCGATCCGCGCCGCCGAGGCCTACGCCGCGGTCGGGGCGATCGCCGACGCCGCCCACGCGTTCTGGCTGGCGGGGCGCCTGCAGCGCGACGCCGGCCGCGTCGAGGACGCCGTCTGGAGCCTGGAGTCCGCCACCGAGGGGTTCGGCATCGCGCGGGACCCGCTGCGCGCCGAGGTGGGCGGCGAGCTCGTCGCGCTGCTGCGCGGCACCGGCCAGCACACCCGGGCCGACGAGGTCGTCACGGAGCTGGCGCGATGACGTCGGCCGCTGAGGACCTGGTCGGCACGGTCACGCGGATCGGTCGCCTGCCCTACGGCCTGGCGCGCTCCGAGGCGGCCGCCGCGGCGGTGCGCCGGGCCGAGGAGCCCGAGACGGAGACGGTGCTCCCGTACGCGCTCGCCGGCCTGGTGGACGCGCTGTTCTGGGGCGGGGAGGCGACCAGGGCCCTGGTCCCGTTCTCGCGGCTGACCCGGCTGCGCGAGGAGCGTCCCGAGCACTTCGACGAGGTCGACACCTCGCTGTACTTCGGGGCGTTCGCCTGGATGCTCGGCGGGCTGCAGGACGACCCCACCGTGCCTGCCGCCTCGATCGAGAACCTGCTGACCGAGATGGAGCAGCGCTACGCCGTCGCCGGGCTCTCGCGGCACGCCCCCGCCTACGAGCGCCTGCGGTGGTCGGTGCGGATGGAGCGCGACGACGCCGACGCCGCCTACGCCGCCTGGTTGCGCGAGCCGGACGAACCTGCGCAGGCGTGCGAGCACTGCCACCGCACGCGCCAGGGCATCTTCCTCGTCCGCGGTCGTCGGTACGCCGAGGCCGTGGCGGTGCTGGAGGCGCCGGGCCTGCCGGAGGAGGCGTGCTCGACCGAGCCCGCCGACATGCTCTCCGTGCTCGCGCTCGCCCACCTCGAGAACGGCGACCCCGAGGCGGCCGTCCGGGTGCATCGCGCGGCCGTCGCCGCGCTGGCACGGGCGGAGACCGACATGGTCGGGGCGCGCGGCCGACGGATCGCGCTGCTCGGACGCGGGGGCGAGACGGGAGCGGCGCTCGCGGCGCTCGTCGACGACCAGCACCTCCTGCACAGGGCGATCACCCCGTTCTGGCACCTCCAGCTCCTCCTGAGCGTGGCGTCGGCCACCGGGGTGATGCGCGTGACCGAGCCCGACCGCCCGGTGCGGCTGCGCGACGTGCCGGCCACGACGATCGCCGAGCTGGACACCTGGGTGCGCGAGCGGGCCCTCGCGCTCGCCGACGCGTTCGGGGCACGCGCCGGCAGCCCGCGGACGCGGGAGCGGGCGCTCGCGATCATGGACGCCCCGGCCCCGCCGCCGATCGACCTGTCGCTGTCGCTGCCGCGCCCCGCGGCGGGGTCCGGCGACGCCGCCGCCGCGCCCGCGGACGCCGTCGCGCCGACGGGCGATGACCTGCTGGCGCGGGCCGAGCGCGAGGCCGCCGCGGGCGACGACGTCGCCGCCGTCGCGTCCTACCTCGCGTCCTCCCAGGCCGCCAGGAGCTCCGGACGGTTGCTCGACGCAGGGTTCGCCCTGGCGGAGGCGGCCAGGCTCACCGATCGGCTCGGGGACGTCGAGGGCGCCCACCTCCACTACCGCGAGGCCGTCGCCCTGCTGACCGAGGCCCGGACGGCGGCGTCCGACGTCGCCCCCGTGCTCGTCGCCTGGGCGCAGGCGGCGACCCGGGCCGGGGAGACGGGCGAGCTGCTCGGGGCGGTGGGGGAGGCGCTCGCCGTGCTCGACGTCGCGGCGCACCCCGCGGCGGCGCACCTGCTGGACGCCCGGGCCCGCGTCCTGGCGGAGATCGCGCTCGGCGACGACCGGCCGGCCACGCTCGCGCGGGCGGCCTCCGACGCCGTCGCCGCCGGTGAGGCGTTCGCCGCGCACGGCGCGATCGACGACGCGGGCCACGCCTTCTGGCTCGCCGGTCGGTTGCACGAGGAGGTCGGCGAGAGTGACGCCGCCGTCTGGGGTCTGGAGTCCGCCGTCGAGGCCTTCACGCTCGTGAATGCCGCGCGCTCGCGGGCCGACGCGGCCGGGGAGCTCGTGGCGCTGCTGCGGGAGCGGGGTCAGGACCTGCAGGCCGACGAGGTGCTGGCGGCGCTGTCGGGGCGGTCGGGTCGACGGTCGGGGAACGGTCGATGAGGCGCCTCGCCGCCGGGCGCGCCCTCTCGTCCGTCGGACTCGCGTCCGTCGCGCTCACCGTCGTGGCGCTGACGGGCTGCTCCGGATCCGATCCGGACGACGACGTCGACGGCGTCGACGTGACCGTCAGCGACGTGTCCACCGACGACGGCCTGCGGTACACGGTCGAGGTCACCAACGGGCTCGACGAGCCGCTCTGGTTCCACGACTACTACGGCTCGGCGGAGCGGGCGAACGGTGGCACCCTGCGGATCGTGCAGGAGTTCGGCACCGACGAGGGCGAGTGGACCGACGGCGGTCCGGGCGGCGATCCCGTCGTCACCCTCGAACCGGGACGCAGCGACGCCGCGACCTGGATGACGACGGGCGATCCCCTGGCCGACCTGGGGCTGGGGGAGTCGGCGGAGCTGGTCGTGTGCGTCGAGCTGGTCACCCGGTCGCAGGTGACGGACCTCGGGCTCGACTTCGGCGACGTCGAGACGATCGAGCGGGGCGTCCTGGAGGACGCCCCCCGGCGCGCCTGCAGCGAGCCGGTGCCCGTCGACTGAGTCAGGGGAGGCGGGGCCGCAGGCCGTCGTCCCAGGCGTGGTGCGACGACGGCGCGGGGCGCGTGCCGTAGCCGTCGCGACGGACCTCGTGCACCAGGTGGGCGACGACGCCGACGAGCGCGAGCAGGGTGAGGAGGGCGAAGAGTGCCAGTGCGGTAGTCATGGCAGTAATGCTCCTCTCGTGCGATTCGAGCCACCAGTGGCAGACGTGACAACGAACGCTTGATTTCTGCCATCCTTGCTGTGACGATCGACGTATGAGCCTGCTCAAGGTGCGCGTGATCGCGCTCCCGACCGTCTCCCCGTTCGAGCTCTCCGCCGCGGCCGAGGTCTTCGGCATCGACCGGAGGGACACCGGCGGACCGGTCTTCGACTTCGGGGTGGTGACGCCGACGCCCGGCCGGCTGTCGACGAAGGTCGGGTTCGACGTCGTGGTCGAGCACGGCCTGGAGGATCTGGACGGGGCGGACGCCGTCGTGATGGCCCCGTACGCGGCGGGCACCGAGGTCCCCGAGTCCGTGCTCGAGGCGCTCCGGTCCGCGCACACCCGCGGCGCCTGGATCGTCAGCCTGTGCAGCGGCGCCTTCGCGCTCGCGCTCGCCGGGCTGCTGGACGGTCGGCGGGCCACCACCCACTGGATGTACACGGCAGCTCTGGCCACCCGCCACCCCGACGTCGAGGTCGACCCCGACGTGCTCTACGTCGAGCACGACCGCATCATCACCTCGGCCGGGACGGCCGCGAGCATCGACGCGTGCCTGCACCTGGTGCGCTCCGAGCTCGGCGCGTCACCGACGGCGAGCATCGCCCGCCGCATGGTCGTCCCGCCGCACCGCGACGGCGGCCAGGCGCAGTACATCGACCACCCGGTGCCGGAGTGCTCCAGCGACAGCTTCGCGGCCCTGCTGGAGTGGGCGAGCGAGAACCCGGCCAGCGACCTCTCGGTGGAGGCGCTGGCCCGCCGCGTGCTCCTGACGCCGCGCACGTTCGCGCGTCGGTTCCGGGCGGAGACCGGCACGACCCCGGCGGCCTGGGTCGGCCGGATGAGGCTCGCGCGGGCGCAGGAGCTCCTCGAGCAGGGGGAGGAGGGCCTGGACGAGGTGGCCAGGCTCGCGGGGTTCAGCGACGCGGCGCTGCTGCGCCAGCACTTCTCCCGCACGCTCGGGCTGTCGCCGCGCGCCTACCGGGCCCGGTTCCGCGCGGTCTGACGCCCGCCCGACACTCGTCGTCCCGCATCGCCGCGACCACGGCGGCCGGCAACGCGAACGGCCGTCCCACCCCGAGGGGTGGGACGGCCGCTTCCGTGACGCGGTGGTCAGCGGGCGAACGCCTCGCGCACCAGCTCCTGCTGCTCGGCCTGGCTGACCTTCGCCGACCCGGTCGACGGAGCCGCCGACGACGGGCGGGAGACCCGGCGGACCGGGACGCCGTCCATCTTTCGCGAGGTGATCCCGGCGAGGTAGGGCCACACACCCTGGTTCGCCGGCTCGTCCTGCACCCAGACGAGCTCCGCGTCGCCGTACGGCGCGATGACCTCGCGGAGCGTGTCGGAGTCGAGCGGGTACAGCTGCTCCAACCGGACGATCGCCGTGCGCTCGTCCGCACCGTGCTCACCCTTGGTGCGCGCCGCGAGCAGGTCGTAGTAGACCCGGCCCGAGCACATCAGCACGCGGTCGACCTTGCCGGGGTCCACGGTGTCGCCGATCGCGGTCCGGAACGTGCCGGTGGTGAAGTCCTCCACGGAGGAGGTCGCGGCCCGCAGGCGCAGCAGCTGCTTCGGCGTGAAGACGATCAGCGGCTTGCGCGGACGGTCGTAGGCCTGGCGACGCAGCAGGTGGAAGTAGCTCGCCGGCGTCGAGGGCTGGGCGACCGTCATGTTGTTCTCGGCGCTCAGCTGCAGGAACCGCTCGATGCGGGCCGAGGAGTGGTCGGGACCCTGGTGCTCGTAGCCGTGCGGCAGCAGCAGCACGACGGACGAGCGCTGACCCCACTTCTGCTCCGAGGCCGAGATGAACTCGTCCACGATGGTCTGGGCGCCGTTGACGAAGTCGCCGAACTGCGCCTCCCACAGCACGAGGGCGTCCGGCCGCTCGACCGAGTAGCCGTACTCGAAGCCGAGCGAGGCGAACTCCGACAGGGAGGAGTCGTAGACCCAGAACTTCGCCTGGTCGGCCGAGAGGTAGGACAGCGGGGTCCACTCGGCGCCGGTGTGGTGGTCGTGCAGCACCGAGTGGCGCTGCACGAACGTGCCACGGCGCGAGTCCTGACCCGACAGCCGCACCGG
Organism: Serinibacter arcticus; assembly: GCF_003121705.1. Classification (NCBI taxonomy): domain Bacteria; kingdom Bacillati; phylum Actinomycetota; class Actinomycetes; order Micrococcales; family Beutenbergiaceae; genus Serinibacter; species Serinibacter arcticus. Next base: position 3,934,245 of record NZ_PYHR01000002.1, read on the forward strand.
CGTGCCCTCGAGCACGAGCGAGCCGAACGCCAGCAGCTCGCCGAAGCCCCAGTCGATCGAGCCCTCGTGCGCCGCCGTCGCCCGACGCTCGAGCAGCTGCGCGAGCTTGGGGTGGACGGCGAAGCCCTCCGGCGGGGCCAGGTGCGCGTCACCGATGCGGTGCAGCACGCTCTCCGGGACCGACGTGGTCCAGCCGACCATCGTGCCGGCGTCCTCGCGCTGGGACTCGGGGACCTCGAGGCCGCGTCGGTCGTCCTCCGACGGCGAGTGCGACCCCTCCTTCGTCTCGCGGAAGGCCCGCTCGAGCTCGCCCTGGTAGTCGGCGAGCAGCTGGTCGGCCTCCTCGGCCGAGAGGTCGCCGCGCCCGATGAGCGCCTGCGTGTAGAGCGTGCGGACGCTCTGCTTGCCCTCGATGAGGCTGTACATGACCGGCTGGGTCATCGAGGGGTCGTCCCCCTCGTTGTGACCGCGACGGCGGTAGCAGACCATGTCGATCACGACGTCCTTGTGGAACTCCTCGCGGTACTCGAACGCGAGGCGGGCCACACGGGCGACGGCCTCGGGGTCGTCGCCGTTGACGTGGAAGACCGGGATCTGCAGGCCCTTGGCGACGTCGGTGGGGTAGAGCGTCGAGCGCGAGCTCGAGGCCCCGGTCGTGAAGCCCACCTGGTTGTTGATGATGATGTGGACCGTGCCGCCCGTGCGGTAGCCGCGGAGCTGGGAGAGGTTCAGGGTCTCCACGACGACGCCCTGACCCGCGAAGGCCGCGTCGCCGTGGATCAGCACGGGCAGCCAGGAGAAGCCGTCGCCACCGAGGTCGATGCGGTCCTGCTTGGCGCGGACGACACCCTCGAGGACGCCGTTGACGGCCTCCAGGTGGGACGGGTTGGCGGCAAGGTAGACGGAGGTCTGCGAACCCGTCGGTGACGTGTACTCCCCGACGGTGCCGAGGTGGTACTTCACGTCGCCCGAGCCCTGGACGGTCTTGGGGTCGACGTTGCCCTCGAACTCGTTGAAGATCTGGCCGTAGGACTTGCCGGCGATGTTGGCCAGCACGTTGAGCCGGCCGCGGTGCGCCATGCCGATGCCGACGCCCTCGAGGCCGGCGTCGGCCGCCCCGGCGAGCAGCGTGTCCATGAGCGGGATGAGCGACTCGCCACCCTCGAGGCTGAAGCGCTTCTGGCCGACGAACTTCGTCTGCAGGAACGTCTCGAACGCCTCGGCCTGGTTCAGCTTGTGCATGATCTGGCGGATCGCCTCGGGCGACGGCTTCGGCCAGCCACCCTCGAGCTTCTGCTGCAGCCAGCGGCGCTGCGCCGGGTCGTGCAGGTGCATGTACTCCGAGCCGATGGTGCGGCAGTACGCGTCCCGCAGCCGGGCGAGGACGTCGCGCAGCGGCGCCGTCGGCTTGCCGGTGAAGCCCCCGGTCGGGAACGTGCGGTCCAGGTCCCACAGCGTGAGGGAGTGGTTGGCGACGTCGAGGTCCGGGTGCCGGCGCTGGCGGTAGGCCAGCGGATCCGTGTCGGCCATGAGGTGGCCTCGGGAGCGGTAGGCGTGGATGAGCTCGGCGATGCGCGCCGGCTTGCCGAGCGCCGTCGTCGGGTCCTCGACGATGTCGGTGCGCCACCGGACGGGCTCGTAGGGCACCCGCAGTGCGGCGAAGACGCGGTCGTAGAAGCCGTCCTCACCCAGCAGCTTGGTGTGCACGAGGCGGAGGAAGTCACCGCTCTGCGCGCCCTGGATGATGCGGTGGTCGTACGTGGACGTCAGCGTGAGCACCTTGGAGATGCCGAGGTTCGCCAGCGTCTCGGGGGAGGCGCCCTGGAACTCGGCGGGGTAGTCCATCGCCCCGACGCCGACGATCGTGCCCTGACCCTGCATGAGGCGCGGCACGGAGTGGACCGTGCCTATCGTGCCGGGGTTGGTGAGCGAGATCGTCGTGTCCGCGAAGTCCTCGACCGTGAGCTTGCCGCCGCGGGCCTTCTTCACCAGCGCCTCGTACGTGGACCAGAACTGGGCGAAGTCCATCGTGTCGGCGTGCTTGATCGACGGGACGAGCAGCTGGCGCGTGCCGTCGGGCTTCGCGAGGTCGATCGCGAGGCCGAAGTTGACGTGCTCGGGCCGGTAGATGCCGGGCTTGCCGTCGATCTCGCGGTAGGCCGCGTTCATCTCGGGGAGCTCGAGGAGCGCCTCGACGACGGCGAACCCGATGAGGTGGGTGAAGGACACCTTGCCGCCGCGGGTGCGGACGAGGTGGTTGTTCACGACGATGCGGTTGTCGACGAGGAGCTTCGCCGGCACGGCGCGGACGCTCGTGGCGGTGGGGACCTCCAGGGAGGCCTCCATGTTGGTGACGACGCGCGCCGACGGGCCGCGCAGCTTCGTCACCTCGCCGTCGCCGAGCGGGCTCTGCGTGTGCGACTCGTCGCCGGGCACGTAGGGGGCGGTCGCCGGCTGGGGGACGGCGGGCGGCAGGTCGGCGCGCACGTCCTGCGGGTCGAGCTGCCGGCGCGGGTCCGTGTGGGGGTCCTCGGCCCGCGGGGCCGGGCGCGCCGGTGCCGGTCGAGCCGCGGCCGGAGCGGCGGCAGGGGCAGGAGCCTCCGGCGCCGTCGTCGCGGCGGGTGGATCGGCCGGGGCCGTCGTCACCGTCGCCGCGCCGTTCGCCGTCCCTCCGGCGGGGGTGCGGCCCTCGGCGGCGAAGAACTCGCGCCACTGGGCGTCGACCGATGCGGGATCGGCCTCGTACGCGACGCGGAGCTCGTCGATGAGCCACTCGTTCGCGCCGAAGTCGGCCGTTGTCGGTGTTGCCGGGGATTCAGATGCCACGCTCGCTCACTCCATCGCCGTCGTCTGTTCGAGCCGCCTTCCAGGGTAGGCCCTCCGGGGTGTCCTCGAGCGCCACGGTCACGGGCGATCCGGCCTCCGATGTGCCTCTGACCTGGACTTTCGTCCGCGCTTGGGTAACGGCGGGCAAGGAGCGGGCAAAGGGCGGGGACGCTATCGCCCTTGTCGGTCGAGGACGTCGGCGACGGCGCCGACGGACGTCTCGGCGCGAGTGGGCGGCGGTCCGTCCATGGGCAGCGTGAGCCGGAGGGTCGCCCCGGTGCTCGGCGGCGTCGGGGCGACGGCGTCGAGGGTCCCGCCGTGCAGACCAGCCGCCCACCGGGCGATCGCGAGGCCGAGTCCTGTGCCGCCGCTGGTGGTGCCGTCCGTCGCCGGCCGGTTGGTGCCCTGCTCGAACCGGTCGAAGATCTTGGCGCGCTCGGTCGGTGGGATGCCCGGCCCGTCGTCGACGACGTCGATCACCACGGTCGTCCCGGTCACCCGCGCGCTGACCTGGACGGTGCCGCCGGCGGGGGAGTGGCGGGAGGCGTTGGACAGCAGGTTGAGCAGCACCTGGTGGAGGCGCTCCGTGTCGACGCGGAAGCTGAGCTCCTGCGGCACCTGGACGTCCCACGTCACCTCGCGGCCCGCGGCCCTGGCGGCGTGCGACGCCGCGGCGACCACCTCCTCCACCACGTCCCGGACGGGGACGACCTGCAGGTGCAGGCCGGCCGCCCCGGCCTCGAGCCGGGAGAGGTCGAGCAGGTAGGTCACCAACCGGGTCAGCCGCTCGGTCTGGTCGAGCGCGGAGGTGAGCGCCTCCTCGTCCGGTTCCGTGACGCCGTCGACCATGTTCTCGAGCTGGGCGCGGAGCGCGGCGATCGGCGTGCGCAGCTCGTGGCTGACGTTCGCCACGATCGCGCGCTGGGCCTCCGCCAGGGAGGACAGGTCGCCCGCCATCGCGTTGAACGCGTGGCCGAGCTGGCCCACCTCGTCGCGGCTCGTGGTGCGGACGCGGATGTCGTAGTCGCCGGCGGACATCGCCCGCGCGGCGGCCGTCATCTCCCGCAGCGGCGACGTCATGCCCCGGGCGAGCACCTGGGAGACCACGAGGGCGAGCGCGATCGCGACGGGGAAGGTCATGTACCAGCGCGCGTCGTAGTAGCTGCGGCCGGCCCAGACGATGACCGCCGAGACGAACACCGAGGCGGCGATGACGACGCCGAACTTGGTGCGGATCGAGGTGAGGCGGTCGAGCGGGCGCACGTCGACGGCGTACCGCAGCGCCGGCACCTCGCGTGCGTGGCGGACGCCCGTCCGCTCCCTCACCACGACGAGCTCGCGGGGAGGAGCGCCGGGAGGGCGGGGTTCGGTCGCGCCGTCACGGCCGCGCTCACTCGGTGGGGGGCTCGAGCGAGTAGCCGACCCCGTGGACGGTGCGGACGAGGTCGGACCCGAGCTTGCGTCGCAGCGCCTTGATGTGGGAGTCCACGGTCCGGGTGCCGCTGGCGTCCACCCAGTCCCAGACCTCCTCGAGCAGCCGCTCGCGCGTCAGGACGGTGCGCGGCGAGGTCGCGAGGCAGACGAGGAGGTCGAACTCGGTCGGGGTGAGGTGGGCCTCCTCGCCGGCGCGACTGACCCGGCGCTGGGCCCGGTCGATCAGCAGGTCGCCGAGCTCGATCGGTGCGGGGCCGGTGGGGCGGTCTCGGCGGCCGCGACGCGGGCGGTGCGCTCGTGGCGTCGCAGCAGCGCCTTCACGCGCGCCACGAGCTCACGCATGGAGAACGGCTTGGTCATGTAGTCGTCGGCGCCGACGCCGAGCCCGACGAGCAGGTCGGTCTCGTCGTCGCGGGCCGTGAGCATGAGGATCGGCACGGCCCTGGGGTCGTCGGCCTGGATGCGACGGCACACCTCGAGGCCGTCGAAGCCCGGGAGCATGACGTCCAGGACGATGACGTGGGGCGCGAACTCGCGCGCCCCCGCGACACCGCCGGGTCCGTCACCCGCGACGCGGACCTCCCAGCCCTCGGCGGCGAACCGGCGCGAGACCTGCGTGGCGATCTCGGGGGAGTCCTCGACGACGAGGACGCGGGTCCCGGGCTCACCACCGGCGGCACCGCTCCCACCCGGCGTCGGAGCGGGGCGGGCGGAGCTGGCGGAGTTCGGCGTGCTCATCGCCACAGCGTGGCACACACCCTCGACCGAGGAGGTGTGTGACGTCGCCCCCAGTCGTTTGGCAGGAGCCGGGAGGCGCGTTATGGTTTCGTGATCAAGTCGTCCTCCGGACCCCCGGCTCGCCCCCCTGCGCAGCTCGTGACCCGGTCGGAGGAAGGCCCACTGCCGAGCTGGGCCCCCTGAACAGTCGGAGGATGTGTGAGCGTGTCGCCCGTGGATGTCGTCGTGCCTGAACTCACGACGCGTCGTGCCCGTCGACTCGCCGCACCCTCCTCAGCAGCCGTTCCCCCGATCGCTCCGACGGCGCACACCCCCGTCGTCCTGCAGACGATCGTGGACATCCCGTCGCCCGCCGCCAGTGTCTCGGGGGCCACCAGCGCCACGGTCACGCTCGACGCGCCGGCGCCGCTGACGCGTCGTGAGCTGCGTCAGCGCCAGGCGGGCGAGGCCTTCGGCCTGACCGCGCCGACGGGAGCCGCCCCCGCCGAGCGCCGGACCGCGGCCGACGTCCTCGCCGCCGCCGTGCTCGAGCAGCAGGGCACGATGACCCGTCGTCAGCTCCGCGAGGCCACCCGCCGCGAGGCCGGTCTGACGACCACGCAGCACGTCGACGGCGCCCCCCACGTCTCGCTCCAGCAGGACCAGTTCGAGACGGTTCCGCCCGCCGACCAGCCCGTCGACCTCGAGTTCGACTTCGCCTCCGTCGCCCTCACGCTCAGCTCGCTCGCGGTGGCCCCGGCCGTCCGCGCCGACCGCTCCGCGACGCCCGTCCACGTCCCGGCCCGGCCGGCTCCCACGACGACCGAGCACGACGAAGGCGTCACGTTCGCCTCCGGTGGCAGCGGAGGCGGGTCGCCCCGCGCCGGCGTCGCGTCCGTCCCGTCCTCGCCGTCCGAGCCCGGCACCGTCCGCCAGTGGGTGCCGCGCCTCGCGGTTCTCTCGGCGCTGGGCGTCGCCACCGTCGTCACCCCGATCCACGCGATCGCCCAGGGGGCCGACGAGCCCGAGGTCGTCGAGATCCCCCTGGCCGACAGCAGCGCGCTCGACACGCTCGTCGCCACGCCGCAGAGCGTCGAGGCCGCGTCGGCCACCGCGACCGCCGACGTCGACGCCTCGGTGCTCGCCGAGTCCGCGCCGGCCGACTCCACCGCGGCCCTGCTCGCCTCCGACCCCGTGGCGGACGTCCGCGGCGTGGTCGCCGCCAGCCGCAGCGAGGGCCGCTCCGAGCTCCCGCAGTGCGGGGCTCCCGAGGCCGACCAGCCCAACGGCACGCTCGCCGCGCTCGAGTCGAGCGAGCACCTCACGCTCAGCATGCCGGTGCAGGAGGGCGTGTACCGCGTCAGCTCCGGCTTCGGCCCCCGCTGGGGCGCGTTCCACTACGCCTCCGACTTCGCCGCACCGCTCGGCACCCCGATCCGCGCCGTCGCCGGTGGCGAGGTCGTGCACGCCGGGGCCGGCCTCGCCGGACGCAGCCCGAACCTCGTGGCCATCCGCTCCGAGATCGACGGCGAGACCGTCGAGATCTGGTACAACCACATGTTCGACGACGGGGTGTTCGTCGAGGAGGGCGACGTCGTCAACGTGGGTGACGTCATCGGCGAGGTCGGCAACAACGGCAACTCGACGGGACCCCACCTCCACCTCGAGATCCACGTCGGCAACGTCGAGGACCCCAACGGCAGCGCCGTGGACCCGCTCGCCTGGCTCCGCGCCAACGGCGCGACGCCGGTCACGACCTCCGGGGCGGTCTGCGTCTAGGACGCACCACCACGCACGACGGCGGCCCGCACCCGAGAAGGTGCGGGCCGCCGTCGTGCGTCCGGGTTCGCGCTGGGACCGGGACGGGTCCGGTCAGGACAGCGTGAGGCCCCAGCGGACGGTGTGCGTCGCGCCCGGCTCGAGCCGGACGAGCCGGTCGCCCGAGTTGAAGGCGTCGGCGATGCAGCTCATCGGCTCGGCCGCGAGGCCGCGACGGCGGTAGTCCACCGCGCCGATGTGGTCGCCGGAGCAGACCTGCCACGTGTCCATGGACTCGTCCATCCAGACTCCGGCCGTGCGGCCGTCGGCCCCGGTGAGGCGGATCCAGGAGAGCCCGTCGGCGTCGCGCGTGGCACCCACGAAGGCGTCGTCGAGGTCCGTGGAACCCACGAGGCGCTCGGTGCGGAAGTCGAAGGCCTGGGGGAGCTCCTCGACGCCCGCGGGGAGCAGGCGTTCGTCCGGCCGGACCCACTGCGTGGCGTCCAGGCGCAGGGTGGCGGCGTCCAGGCCGCCGTCGCCGGGGGAGAGCCAGGGGTGGAAGCCGATGCCGTACGGGGCGACGGTCGCGGACCGGTTCGTCGCGCTGACCTCGATGGTCAGCGACGTCCCGCGCAGCTCGTAGTGCGCCTCGAGGCCGAGCTGCCACGGGTAGCCGGCGACCGGGACGGTCTCGAGCACGAGGCGTGCCTGCGTGGTCGTGAGGGAGCGGACGGCCCAGCGCTGGTTCAGGACGAGCCCGTGCAGGGCCGTGCTGCGCGCGACCTCCGTGACGGGGAGCTGGTAGTCGGTGCCGTCGAAGGAGTAGGCGCCGTCGGCCAGCCGGTTCGGCCACGGGGCGAGGATCGCGCCGTGGCCGGCGGGGGAGAGCTCGTCCTCGGGGTAGGAGACGACGACGTCACGACCCGCGACGTCGAACGAGCGCAGGGACGCCCCGACCTCGGTGAGGACGACCGTGGCGGAGGACGCCGGGTCGTGCAGGACGTGCTGGGAACCAGTGGGGGGATCGGCATGCGGCCAGCCTAGTGAACGGGCGCGCGGCGTGTGAGCGTGCACACCCGGAGCGCGACGGCGATGGGGGCGACGACGCGGGTCCGGGAACGACGACGGGCCCGGTCGCGATGACCGGGCCCGTTCTCGTGTACCCCCGACTGGATTCGAACCAGCGACCTTCTGCTCCGGAGGCAGACGCTCTATCCACTGAGCTACAGGGGCAGTGCTCGTCGTCGGCGGCCTCGGGAGACCCCGCGGCGTGAACCTGACAACGACAGGTGAGCCTACCAGCGGATCGCGGCAACGCTGAATCGCCTACGCTGGGGCGGATGACTGGTGGAGGGCGACCGTGAGCGACAGACCGCGCGACGACGAGCAGGGGACCGACCGTGGTTCGGTCGACCCCTACAGCTACCTGACCGCCGGTGGTCAGGAGGGTGCGTCCTACCTTCCCGGCGACGTCGCCGCCGAGCGTGCCGCGGCCGCCCCGGCGCCGGGTGAGCCCGCCCCGACCGCGCCGTCGGACGACCTCGACGTGTCCGTGGGCATGACGCGCCGCGAGCTGCGCGAGCTGCGCCTGCGCCGCGCCCAGCGGGCCGCGCAGGACGAGTCCTCCGAGGCCCCGGAGCCGGTGGCGGCTGCGGCCGAGCCGGAGATCGCACGGTCGCAGGAGGACGACGGCGACGCCGTCCCCGCACAGCTGAACGAGGACCGCACCGCCGTCCTCCCGATCGTCCCCGCGGGCTACCCCTCAACGACGACCACCGCAGCGTCCTCGACCGAGGGGTCCTCGACGGACGCGGGCTCCCCGGAGCTCGGCTTCGGCGTCCCGGCCAGCTCGCCCGCGCCGTGGGGCAGCTCGGCCACCACCGACGGCTCGCCGACCGACCGCTCGACCACGGACGACGCTCCCGCCGACGGCGCCGCGGCCCTCGCCCCGGGCTGGCACGACCCCGCGGCCGGCCGGAGCCGGCGTCGACTCCCGCTGATCATCGCCGCGGTCGTCGCCGTCGTGGTCACCGCGGTCGTCGCGATCGTGCTGCTGCTGAACCGCGGCGGCGACGGCGGCGAGGAGCCCACCACGGCGCCCACGACGGCGGAGGCCGAGCCCACGGGGCTCGCGGCGGTCCTCCCGACCTCCGTCTCGGGCGGTGAGTTCTCCGAGGAGGGGGCGACGGGGGTGACCTACTCCCTCACGGCCGACGGGCTGGTGCCCAACACCGCCGCGCCCGCCGGGTCGACCGAGTCGCTCGTCGGGGTCTACGCGGGTGGCGTGGAGGACATCACGCTCACCGGGTCGACGTTCGCGACGACGCAGGAGGCGCTCGACGCCGCGACCGCCGAGTCGGCCGCGCTCGGCACCCCGCTCGAGACCGGCGTCGTCTTCCCCGACCAGAACATCGGCACCTACTGGGCCTACAACAACGACGGGCTCGTGACCTACCTCTGGCACGACGGCGAGTCGGGCCTGTACACGGTCGTCTCGGAGAGCCCCGAGGACGCGCTCGGTTTCTACACCGGCCTGGACTTCTAGATGACGGCGATGCCCGCGCCCTGGCCCTCCGGCGCCCGGCGGACCTCGACCGGCGCCGTGGCGATCGCCGGCGTCGACCTGGTCGAGCTCGCGGCGACCGGCACCCCCGTCTACGTGCTCGACGAGCACGACATGCGCGGCCGCGCCCGCGCCTACCGCGACGCCTTCGCCACGGCCTCCGCCGAGGTCGGGACCGAGGTCGACGTCTACTACGCGGGCAAGGCGTTCCTGAGCACGGCCGTCGCCCGCTGGATGCACGCCGAGGGGCTGCGGATCGACTCCGCGACGCTCGGCGAGCTGACGACCGCGCTCCGGGCCGGCGTGCCCGCCGCCGACATCGGCCTGCACGGCAACAACAAGTCCGACGAGGAGATCGAGCTCGCCCTCACGAGCGGCGTCGGCCGCCTCGTGCTGGACTCGCTCCCCGAGGTCGCCCGCGTCGCCGACGCCGCCGCCCGGCTGGGCGTCCGCGCCCCGGTGATGGTGCGCGTGACGACGGGCGTCCACGCCGGCGGGCACGAGTACATCTCCACAGCGCACGAGGACCAGAAGTTCGGGCTGTCGATGGCGTCGCCCGACGGTGAGGACTCCCCGGCCGTGACGGCCGTGCTGGCGGTCCTCGAGCGCACGGAGCTCGACCTGCTCGGGCTGCACTCGCACATCGGCTCCCAGATCCTCGACCCGGCGGGCTTCGGCGTGGCGACGCGCGCCGTGATGGGGCTGCGGGCGGAGATCGCGCGCCGCACGGGCGTGCTGGTGCCCGAGCTCGACCTCGGGGGCGGTTTCGGCGTCGCCTACCTGCCCGGCGAGGTCCCGCTGGACCCGGAGCGCGCCGCGAAGGAGATGGTCTCGGCCCTGGCCGATGTCGGCCGCGAGCTCGGCACCCCGCTGCCGCGCCTGTCGATCGAGCCCGGCCGCTCCGTCGTCGCGCCGGCGGGGATCACGCTCTACACGGTCGGCACGGTGAAGCCGGTGCGGACCGAGGACGGCACCGTGCGCACCTACGTCGCGGTCGACGGCGGCATGAGCGACAACATCCGGCCCGCGCTGTACGGCGCCGCGTACCACGCCGAGATCGTCTCGCGCGTCTCGGAGGCGCCGGGCACGCGCTGCCGCGTGGTGGGCAAGCACTGCGAGAGCGGCGACATCGTCGTGCACGACGTCGAGCTGCCCGCCGACGTCGCGGCCGGCGACCTGCTCGCCGTCGCCGTCACGGGGGCCTACGGCCGGTCGATGGCGAGCACGTACAACCTCGTCCCGCGCCCCGGCGTCGTCGCCGTGGCCGACGGCGTGGCGACGCCGATCGTGCGCCGCGAGACCGTCGAGGACCTGCTCGCGCTCGACCTCGGCTGAGCGGGTCGAGGGCGCGAGGCCGTCCGCCCCTGGGACACCCGCTCGGTCCACCCGCGTCGACCCGTAAGGTTGGCGCACCCCCGCCCGGCTCCCGAGGAGATGCAGTGCCAGTGCTCGACGCGCCCGAGGGTGCCCCCGATCTCGCGATCGCCGTTCTCGGGTGCGGCACCGTCGGCACCCAGGTCGTCCGACTCCTGACCGAGCACGCCGACGACCTCGGCCGGCGCATCGGCCGCGGGGTCCGCATCTCCGGCGTGCTGGTGAGCGACCTCGACAAGCCCCGCGACCCGGCCGTGCCGACGGCGCTCCTCACGACCGACGCGAGCGCCCTGATCGAAGGGGCCGACGTCGTCGTCGAGCTCCTCGGCGGGACGACGACGGCGCGAGACCTCGTGCTCGCGGCCCTCACCTCGGGCGCGAGCGTGGTCACGGCGAACAAGGCGCTGCTGGCGACCTCGGGTCCCGAGCTCTACGCCGCGGCCGACACCGCCGGCGTCGACCTCCTGTTCGAGGCGGCCGTCGCGGGTGCCGTGCCGGTGGTCCGAGGCGTGCGCGAGTCGCTCGCGGGTGACCGCGTGCAGCGCGTGCTGGGCATCGTCAACGGCACCACCAACTTCATCCTCGACGAGATGACCACCGGCGGGCTCGACTTCGACGTCGCGCTGACGCAGGCGCAGGACCTGGGCTACGCCGAGGCCGACCCGACCGCCGACGTCGACGGTCACGACGCGGCCGCCAAGGCGGCGATCCTCGCGTCGCTCGCGTTCCACACCCGGGTCGCGCTGGCCGACGTCGCGTGCGAGGGCATCCGTGAGATCACGGCTGCCGACATCGCGGCCGCGCGGGAGTCCGGCGGCGTGATCAAGCTGCTGGCCGTCGCCGAGCGCGTCCCCGCCACCGCCGACCGCGGTGAGGCCGTCGCCGTCCGCGTCAACCCCGTCATCCTCCCCACCGCCCACCCGCTGGCCGGCGTCGGGGGCGCCTACAACGCCGTCGTCGTCGAGGCGGAGGCCGCCGGCCGTCTGATGTTCTACGGCGCCGGGGCCGGCGGTGCGCCGACGGCGAGCGCCGTGCTCGGCGACATCGTCTCGGCCGCGCGTCACCGCACCCACGGGGGCCGCGCGCCGGCCGAGAGCGCGTCCGCCGCCCTCCCGCTGGCCGGACCGGCCGACGTCGTGGCCCGCCTGCAGATCCGCCTGCTGGTCGACGACCGCCCGGGCGTGCTCGCGCAGGTCGCGACCGTCGTCGCCGAGCACGGCGTCTCGATCGAGTCGGTGCGCCAGCAGGTCTCGGACGAGGGCGCCGCCGTCCTCGCCGTCGTCACCCACGAGGCCGACGAGGCCTCGCTCGCCGCGACCGTCGAGGCGCTGCGCACCGCCGACGGCGTGCGACGAGTGCTGTCGGCCCACCGCGTCGAGCGCGCCTGAGACCTGATCACACGAGGAGAGAACCATGGCCCACCAGTGGCGAGGACTGATCGCCGAGTACGCCGACTTCCTGCCGATCGAGCCGGGCGAGCCCACGGTCACGCTCGGTGAGGGCGGCACGCCGCTCGTCGAGGCACCCGCGATCTCGGAGCGCACGGGGGCGCGCGTCTTCCTCAAGGTCGAGGGCGCGAACCCGACGGGCTCGTTCAAGGACCGCGGCATGACGATGGCCGTCTCGAAGGTGGCCGCCGCCGGGGGAGCGCTCGTGCTGTGCGCCTCCACGGGCAACACCTCCGCCTCGGCCGCCGCGTACGCCGCCCGTGCGGGCCTGCCCTGCGCCGTCGTGCTGCCCGCCGGGAAGATCGCCGCGGGCAAGCTCGCGCAGGCGATCGTGCACGGCGCCACGCTCGTCTCGCTCGAGGGCAACTTCGACGACGGTCTGCGCGTGGTGCGCGAGCTGGGGCAGCGCCCCGACGTCGCGCTGGTCAACTCCGTCAACCCGTACCGCCTGCAGGGCCAGAAGACCGCGGCGTTCGAGATCGTCGACGCGCTCGGTGACGCCCCGGCGATCCACGTGCTCCCCGTCGGCAACGCCGGCAACATCTCCGCGTACTGGATGGGCTACCGCGAGTACGCGGCCGCCGGTCTGGCGACCCGGACCCCGCAGATGTGGGGCGTGCAGGCCGACGGCGCCGCGCCGTTCGTCAAGGGTGAGCCGGTCGAGAACCCCGAGACGATCGCCACCGCGATCCGCATCGGCAACCCCGCCTCGTGGGGACTCGCCGTCGCCGCGCGCGACGACTCCGGCGGCCGGATCGACGCCGTCGGCGACGCCGAGATCCTCGACGCCCAGGCGCTCATCGCCCGCGAGGTCGGCGTGTTCGTCGAACCCGCCTCGGCAGCCTCGGTCGCCGGCCTGATGGCGCGCGCGGCCGCGGGCGAGGTCCCGCAGGGCGTCACCATCGTGTGCACCGTGACCGGCAACGGCCTCAAGGACACCGCGACGGCGCTCGGCGACACGCCGATCGACCCCGTGGTCGTCCCCGCGACGACCGCCGCGGTCGCGGACGCGCTCCGCCTGATCTGAGGAGCGACGCCATGAGGATCGCCACGGACTCCGTGCGGGTGCGGGTGCCCGCCACCAGCGCCAATCTCGGCCCCGGCTTCGACGTGTTCGGGCTCGCGCTGGGCCTGCACGACGTCGTCGAGGTCCGGGCCACCGCCGGCGCCACGCGGACGACGGTCCGCGGCGAGGGGGCCGGCACGGTGCCCGAGGGCGAGGAGCACCTCGTGGTGCGCGCCCTGCGCACGGGGCTGGAGCTGGCCGGGGCGCCGCAGGTCGGGCTCGACCTGACCGCGTTCAACCGCATCCCGCACGGCCGCGGCCTCGGCTCGTCGGCCGCCGCCGTCGTGGCCGGGCTGGTCGCGGCGCGCGGGCTGATCTCCGAGCCCGAGGCGCTCTCCGAGCAGGTGATCCTCGACGTCGCGACCGAGTGGGAGGGACACCCCGACAACGCGGCTGCCGTCGTGCTCGGGGGAGCGACGCTCGCCTGGACCTCTACCCCGGCCGACGCCGACGCCGCTCCGGTGGTCGAGGCGGTCCGGCTCGAGGTCGACCCGACCCTGGTGTGCACGGTGCTGATCCCGACGACGGAGCTCGCCACCACGGTGGCGCGCTCGGTCCTCCCGGCGACGGTCCCGCACGCCGACGCCGCCTTCACCGGTGCGCGCACGGCGCTGCTGGTTCTGGCGCTGGGCGGACGTCGCGAGCTGATGATGGCCGCGACCGAGGACCGGCTCCACCAGCCCTACCGCCGGGACGTCCTGCCGGACTCCTCGGCGCTCGTGGACGCGCTGCGGCGGGCCGGGCTGCCGGCCGTCATCTCGGGGGCGGGTCCGACGGTGCTCGTCCTGGGCGAGCTGCCCGACCGGGTCGAGGCCGCCGTCGTCGCCCAGGGGTGGCGCGCCATGAAGCTGCCGGTCGACCACGCGGGGGCCGGCGCGGTGTAGAGTGGCGGTGCACCGCGCGGCATCCCAGCGCACGACCACCGTGGTCACCCCTCCCCGATCGCCCTCCCTGTGGAGCCGATCGGGAGGACGACCGCCCGTGGCTGCATCTGGATGGCAACCAGACGCCCCCGACCTGGCCTACCGGTGCGGACGATCCGACGCCCCGTCCCTGTGGACGCGTTGGTCCCCATCTCTCCACGACATCGCGTCACCCCGACGCACCCGCAAAGGACACTCGTGACAGACACCACCGACTCCACCGCCACCCGCGGTGGGTCCCTCAGCACCCTTCGCCTCGCCGAGCTGCAGCAGCTCGCGAGCGGGATGGGCATCTCCGGCACCTCGAAGATGCGCAAGGGCGACCTCGTGACGGCGATCCGGTCGGCACGTGGGGGCGACGGCGCCTCCGCCGGCCGCGAGCGCGCGCCGCGTGCCGCCGCCGCTCCGGCCGCCGAGCAGGCGCCGGCATCGGCTCCGAAGGAGTCCGCCCCGGCACGCGCCGAGCAGCCCGCACGCGCCGAGAAGTCCGATCGCGCCGAGCAGTCCGCGCGTGGCGAGCAGCCGGCCGAGTCCGGCGGCGAGTCGCGTCGTGGGCGCAACCGTCGCGACCGCTCCGGCGGCGGCGACGCCGAGCAGGCCCCGGCCGCGCAGAACGACCGCGGCGAGCGGACCGAGCGCAGTGAGCGCACCGACCGCAGCGCCGGCGAGCAGTCCGACGGCGCCCCGCGCCAGGGTCGCCGCCAGCGCGACGGCCAGCAGCGTGAGGGCCAGGGCAACCGCCGGCCCGCGCTCGACGACATCAAGCTCCCGGAGCCCCGCAGCGAGGACGCCGCCCCCAGGGGCAGCGCGGCCAGCAGGGCGGCGGCCAGAACGGTCAGGGCGGTCAGAACGCGCAGGGCGGCAACCGTCAGCGCCAGGCCGAGCAGCGTCAGGCCGACGCCTACGACGACGAGCCCGGCGGCCGTCGTCGTCGCGGCCGCGACCGGTTCCGCGACCGTGACCGTGATCGCAAGCAGAACCGCCGCGGCGGCCGCGGCGAGGCCCCGCTCACCTACGACGAGGTCGAGCTGTCCGACGACGACGTGCTGGTCACCGTCGCGGGCGTGCTGGACATCGCCGACAACTACGGCTTCATCCGCACCTCGGGCTACCTGCCCGGGTCGGACGACGTCTACGTCCCGCTCGCGCAGGTCAAGAAGTACAGCCTGCGTCGCGGCGACGCCGTCACCGGTGCGATCCGCGCCCCCCGCGAGGGCGAGCAGCCCAGCGGCGGGCAGGGCAACCGCCAGAAGTTCAACGCGCTGGTCCGCCTCGACACGGTCAACGGCATGCCGCTGGAGAAGGCGCGCAACCGCCCCGACTTCAGCAAGCTGACGCCGCTCTACCCGCAGCAGCGGCTGCGGCTCGAGACCCAGCCGCAGGCGATCACCGCGCGGATCATCGATCTCGTGTCGCCGATCGGCAAGGGCCAGCGCGGCCTGATCGTCGCGCCGCCCAAGGCCGGCAAGACGATCGTCATGCAGCAGCTCGCCAACGCGATCACGACGAACAACCCCGAGGTCCACCTCATGGTCGTCCTCGCGGACGAGCGTCCCGAGGAGGTCACGGACTGGGCCCGGACCGTCAAGGGCGAGGTCATCGCCTCGACGTTCGACCGTCCGCCGTCCGACCACACCACCGTCGCCGAGCTCGCCATCGAGCGCGCCAAGCGTCTCGTGGAGCTGGGCCAGGACGTCGTCGTGCTGCTCGACTCGCTCACGCGTCTCTCCCGCGCCTACAACCTGGCGGCCCCGGCCTCCGGGCGCATCCTCTCGGGTGGTGTGGACGCCTCGGCGCTCTACCCGCCGAAGAAGTTCTTCGGTGCGGCGCGCAACATCGAGCACGGCGGCTCGCTGACGATCCTCGCCTCGGCGCTGGTGGAGACCGGTTCCAAGATGGACGAGGTCATCTTCGAGGAGTTCAAGGGCACCGGAAACATGGAGCTTCGCCTGTCGCGGCACCTGTCCGACAAGCGCATCTTCCCGGCGATCGACGTCAACGCGTCCGGCACCCGTCGCGAGGAGATCCTCGTGGCCGCCGACGAGCTCAAGATCATCTGGAAGCTCCGCCGCATCATGGGTGGCCTCGAGCAGCAGCCCGCGCTCGAGCTGCTCCTGGGCAAGGTCCGCGAGATCCCGACGAACGCCGAGTTCCTCATGACGGTGCAGAAGACGACGCCGTCGGTCCCCGACCAGAAGAACGAGCTGGTCGGCTGACGCACCGGTCACCCGATCACCCGGGCCTCACGGCCTGATCACGACGGCGGGGCGCCCCTTCTGCGGAAGGGGCGCCCCGCCGTCGTCGTGCTCGCCGACGGTGACCGGGGCTGCAGGTCTGGCCCAACCCTCACCCGCCTCAGACGGCGGAGCCGGAGTGGAAGGCGTTGCTCGTGAGCCGCGGGAGCGCCGACCAGGGAGGCGTGAACCTGGCACGCCCGCCCTCGAGCCGGACGGTCCAGCCGGCCTGGTGCACGAGGTGGTGGTGGCCGGAGCACACCAGCACCGCGTTGTCGGTGCCGGTGCTGCCGCCGAGTGCCCAGTCGACGATGTGGTGACCCTCGCACCAGCTGGCCGGGATCGTGCAGCCGGGGAAGGCGCACCCCTTGTCGCGGGCCGTGAGGGCGCGACGCATCCAGGCGGGGACGAGGCGGTTGTCTCGTCCGACGTCGAGGATCCGACCCGTGGTGCCCAGGACGACCGGGATGAGGTCGGCGTCGCAGGCCAGTCGTCGGACGAGGGTGAGGGGAACGGGTCCCGCGTGCGGGAGGTGGGCGAGGCCGCCGGGCGGTGGCGACGGCGGTGGTGCTGACGAGGGCACTGGCGGAGGTCCGGGGGACGGAGGTCGGGACGGCGGTCTGATCGCTGCGGGACCCCGGCGCACGGAAGCGGGAACATCCTCCTCGTGCACCACCAGGGCCCGGGGATCGGCGCTGCTGCCACTGCCGTCGCCACTGCAGCCTCCGCCCGACGTGCTCGCTGCGCCGCCGGTGAGGTGGCCGATCCGATCGCCGTGACCGACGCCGTTCAGACCTCCGAGCAGGTCGGAGAGCTGCATGGTGACCATGACCTGCGTGGGCGCGCCGCCGGTCCGGGGAAGATCGCCGCTGCGCAGGGCGGCGCCGCAGGCGGACAGCAGGGCGTCGAGCATCCGCGCGGCCCGTGACCGGGTGTCGGACGCCATCGCCTGCCGATCGATCTCGTTCAGGACGGTGGCGTCCGTCGACTCTGTCGTATCGGTGCCGTCCGTGCCGTCCGTGCCGTCCGTGCCGTCCGTGCCGTCCGTGGCGCCGTCGCCCGGCCCATCCGCGCCCACCGTCGCGCGGCGCGGGTTCGTCGCCGTGTCGAAGATCGTGGTGAGGACCTCGCGCTGGAGCTGGTCGACGATGAGCTTGATCGTGGTGAGGCCGTTCCGGGTCGTGCCGACGAAGGCGCCCCGGCGGTGGTCGGTCTCGTCGGGGGCCGGCCCGTCGGGATCGATGAGGACGATGGCGCGGTCGGCCAGCCGTCCGAGGCTGTCGGGATCGAAGGTGAGCGCGTGCTCGGCGAGCGTCTCCTCGACCGCTCGGGCGGCCTCGGGCCCCGCGACCTGCTCCGCCCTGGTGCTCGCCCGGGCCACGTGCCGAGCCGCGTCGCCGCTGACCTCGCCGATCACGGCTCCCACGTGCTCGAGCCGGGGCGGCAGCGTCTCGCCGCCGAGGGTCGTGCGTGACAGGACCTGGTGGGCGAGCCTGATCCGGCGGGAGGCGTCGGCCCCCGAGATCCGCAGTCGGGTCCGCAGCAGGTCCCGCCCGGTGCGGAACGGCGACCTCGACCGTGCGGTCGCGCAGTCGTCGCGGCCCGCCGCGCCGGTCTCGGTTACCGCCGTGAGGCCCTGCCCGGCGTGGTCCACCAGGGCGGAGCTGCCGGTCGGGGCGGGCGCGGCCTCGTCGACGGCGCGGGCGACCAGGAGGCGGAGGTGGTCGACCTGGCGACCCAGGACCTCGACCGCCTCGGCGAGCTCGAGGGCGACGTCGTGCGTCGCGCCGGCGAGGTCGCGGGTCAGTGCGGCGACGGCGTCCAGCGCGAGGTCGTGCGCCGTGGCGAGCACAGCGTCGCTCGTCCCGGCAGCCGCCGAGATCGCGGCGGCAGGAAGGTGAGCGGGAGCCGCTGCCCCCACCGTCTCTCGCCGCTCCGTGCCCATGATCCATTTTCTCGTACGCGCGTTCGAGAAACAAGAGTCTGTGTCCACAGATGTGGCGAGATTCCGCGCCTGCGGGCGTCGCGCGCGCCGGCTGGGGACAGTCCGCGACGCCGCCAACCAGGTGATCTCCCTCACCCGGGGCCGGACGCCCCCGCGGGATCTGGCAGAATATCCCGTTGGCTCCCGGTTCACGCCCCGTGCACTCCGTCTCGGCGACCCGGTAGCACCCCTAATGAGGAGGACTCCATGAAGAGCGGTATTCACCCCGAGTACGTCGTCACCGAGGTGACGTGCACCTGCGGCAACACCTTCACCACCCGGAGCACCGAGAAGTCGGGCAAGATCAGCTCCGACGTGTGCAGCGCCTGCCACCCGTTCTACACGGGCAAGCAGAAGATCCTGGACACCGGTGGCCGGGTCGCGGCGTTCGAGCGTCGCTTCGGCAAGAAGGCCGCCAACTAGCGACCTCGACGAGCGCCGGCACCCTTCGGGGGGCCGGCGCTCGTTTCGTCTTTTCCGGGCCTCACCACCCGGCACCACCCCGCACAACCGCAAGGAGCTGTCGTGAGCGAGGACTTCGCCGTCGTGAACGGACTGCTGGACGAGTACGCCCAGCTGGAGAAGGACCTCGCCGACCCCGAGCTGCACGCCAGCCCCGGCCGGGCGAAGAAGGTCGGCCGGCGCTACGCCGAGCTCGGCCGCGTCGTCGGGGCCTACCGCGCCTGGCACTCCGCCGTCTCCGACGCCGGGGCCGCCGCCGAGCTGGCCGACGAGGACCCCGACTTCGCCGCCGAGCACGCCGAGCTGCTCGCGAAGGTCGCCCCGGCGGCCGAGACGCTGCGCCGCGTGCTCGTGCCCCGCGACCCCGACGACGGCCGCGACGTCATCCTCGAGATCAAGGCGGGGGAGGGCGGCGAGGAGTCGGCCCTGTTCGCCGGTGACCTCCTGCGGATGTACATGCGCTACGCCGAGCGCCGCGGCTGGTCGACCCAGATCATCGAGGCCACCGACTCCGCGCTCGGCGGCTACAAGGACGTCCAGCTCGCCGTGAAGTCCAAGGGTGGAACGGCGCCCGAGGACGGTGTCTGGGCCGCCCTGAAGTACGAGGGCGGCGTGCACCGCGTCCAGCGGGTTCCCGTGACCGAGTCGCAGGGTCGCATCCACACGTCCGCCGCCGGCGTCCTCGTGCTGCCCGAGGCCGACGACGAGGGCGAGGTCGAGATCGACGGGAACGACCTCCGCATCGACGTCTTCCGCTCCTCCGGCCCCGGCGGCCAGAGCGTCAACACGACCGACTCCGCCGTACGCATCACCCACCTGCCCACGGGCATCGTGGTCTCGATGCAGAACGAGAAGAGCCAGCTGCAGAACCGCGAGGCCGGCATGCGCGTGCTGCGCGCCCGCATCCTGGCCGCGCGCCAGGAGGAGGCCGCCGCCGCCGCCAGCGAGGCCCGCCGCAGCCAGGTCCGCACGGTCGACCGCTCCGAGCGCATCCGTACGTACAACTTCCCCGAGAACCGCATCGCGGACCACCGCACGGGGTACAAGTCCTACAACCTCGACACCGTGCTCGACGGCGAGCTCGACGCCGTGATCGCCTCCGCCGTCGAGACGGACGAGGCAGCGCGGCTGGCGGCGGCGGGGGACCAGTGACGCCCGAGCTGCGCGCGATGGTGCGCGGCGCGAGCGAGATCCTCGACGAGGCGGGCGTGCCGTCCGCCGAGCACGACGCCCGTGCCCTGGCCGCGTACGCGCTCGCCGTGCCGCACCTCGCCTACGCGCCGTCCGAGCTGCCCGACGACTTCCGCGCCGAGTTCGCGGAGCTCGTCGACCGGCGACGGCGGCGCGAGCCGCTCCAGCACATCGTCGGCCACACGGTGTTCCGCCACGTGACGCTGCGGGTCGAACCGGGCGTCTTCGTGCCGCGCCCCGAGACCGAGGTCGTCGCCCAGCACGCGATCGACGCCGCCGTCGCCGTCGTGGCGACCGGACGCGACCCGCTCGTCGTCGACCTGTGCTGCGGCGCCGGCGGGATCGCCGTGTCCGTCGACGTCGAGGTGCGCGCCAGCGCCGTCGTGGCGGTCGACGCCTCGCCCGAGGCCGTCGCCCTGACCCGTCACAACCACGGGGCCGTGGGCTCGAGCCCGCTGCGGGCCGAGGTCGGCGACGTCCGCGACCCCGCGCTGCTCGCCGACCTCGACGGCACCGTCGACGTGCTCGTCTCCAACCCGCCGTACATCCCGCCCGACGCCGTCCCGACCGAGCCCGAGGTGCGCGACTTCGACCCCGATCTCGCGCTCTACGGCGGGGGCCTCGACGGGCTCGAGGTGCCGCGCGCCGTCGTGCTCGCCGCCCGCCGCCTGCTGCGGAGCGGGGGAGTGTTCGTGATGGAGCACGCCGAGGTGCAGGCCGAGGCCGTGCGCGAGATCACCGCCGCGGCGGGGTTCGTCGAGGTCAGCTCGTTCGAGGACCTCACGCACCGTCCGCGGGGTGTGCGCGCCGTCGCTCCCTGACTGCTCGCTCCGCCATCCGCCGTTCCCGCAACCGCCACCAGCGGTACGCCCACCAGCCCAGCACGATCCCGACGGCGTCGGCCGCGAGATCGGTGACGTCGCCGCTGCGGTCGGGCAGCAGCCAGTGCTGGACGACCTCGCTCGCGACGGCGTTGATCGCGACGCCGACGAGCAGCCACCGCGCGGGGACGCCGGCCAGCAGGCCGGTGAAGGTCAGCGCGGCGAACGTCGCCACGTGGCCGAGCAGGTCCAGGCGCAGCGACGACGGCGGTCCGGGGACCGAGGGCGCGTACATCGTGGCGAGGTTGACGGCCAGCGCGCCACCGAACAGCGCCCAGCGGATCGCACGGGGAGGCCGCGTCGGAGATTCCCGACGGCGGAGGGCCGGGTCCGATCGGTGGCTGCCACGACCCGAGCCTGCCACGCGTGGCAGGATCGGGGCCGTGACCATCCTGTCGTGCACCCCCGCGCAGCGCTCCGCGAACATCGCCGACGCCGCGGGCGTCCTGGCCACCGGAGGACTCGTCGTCCTCCCCACCGACACCGTCTACGGGATCGCCGCCGACGCGTTCGACCCCGACGCGGTCGCCGCGCTGCTGGCCGCCAAGGGCCGCGGTCGGCAGATGCCGCCCCCCGTGCTCGTCGCCTCCGCGACCATGCTCGACGTGCTCGCCGTCGGCGTCCCCGCGTCCGCCCGGGCCCTGGCCGAGGCGTTCTGGCCCGGAGCGCTGACGATCATCGTCCGCGCCCAGCCGAGCCTCACGTGGGACCTGGGGGAGACGGCGGGGACGGTCGCGCTGCGGATGCCCGACCACGAGGTCGCGCTCGACCTGCTGCGCACCACCGGTCCGCTCGCCGTGTCCTCGGCCAACCGCACGGGCCAGCCCGCCGCGACGAACGCCCAGGACGCCGTCGCCCAGCTCGGCGCGCGCGTGGCCCGCTACCTGGACGACGGCGAGGCGCCCGGCGGGCAGTCCTCGACCATCGTCGACGCCACGACGGCGCAGCTGACGATCGTCCGCGAGGGTGCGATCGGCCGGGAGCAGCTCGCCGCCGTCGTGCCGCACCTGCGCACGGTCGTGGCGGAGCCGACCGCGGAGCCGACCGCAGAGCCGACCGAGGAGCCTGCCTCCGCACCGACGGCGGCCACCGACGCCCCCCGGCAGCAGCCCACCGACGCCGTCGACGACGTCGCTCCGCCCGCCGACGAGGCGCGCGGGTGAGGATCTACCTCCTCGTCATTGCGCTCGCGGCCGCCGTCACCTTCGTGGCGACCCCGCTCGTGCGGGTGCTCGCGCGTCGGGTGAACGCCGTGACGCCGCTGCGCGAGCGTGACGTCCACGAGGTCCCCACACCCCGGATGGGCGGGGTCGCGATGCTCGTCGGCTTCGCCGTCGCGCTCCTGGTGGCCTCGCGCACGGAGTTCCTGGGCGAGGTCTTCACCGTCTCGCCGCAGGCGTGGGCGATCCTCGGGTCCGCGGTGCTGATCTGCCTGCTCGGGGCCGCCGACGACATCTGGGACCTCGACTGGATCACGAAGCTGGTCGGACAGGTGCTGTGCGCCGGCCTGATGGTGTGGCAGGGGGTGCAGCTGGTCACCCTGCCGCTCTTCGACTCGATCGCGATCCTCTCGCCGAACATGCTGCTGGCGATCACGCTGCTGATCGTGCTGGTGGCCATCAACGCGGTCAACTTCGTCGACGGTCTCGACGGTCTCGCCGCCGGGCTGATCGCGATCGGTGGCGGCGCCTTCTTCGTCTACAGCTACCTGCTGACCGTCTCGACCGACGAGGCCAGCTACGCCAACCTCGCGACGCTGATCATCGCCGCCGTGGTCGGCGCGTGCCTGGGCTTCCTCCCGCACAACTTCTTCAAGGCGTCGATCTTCATGGGGGACTCCGGGGCGATGTTCCTCGGGCTCACGCTGTCGGCCGCCGGCATCATCGTCACCGGCAACATCGACCCGGGGGCGAGCGCACAGCTCACGGAGTTCGTGGCGCTGCCGGCGTTCCTGCCGATCCTGCTGCCCGTCGCCGTGATGCTCATCCCGCTCGTGGACCTCGTGTTCGCGGTCGTGCGACGCATCGCCGCCGGCAAGTCGCCGTTCGCCGCCGACGGGAGGCACCTGCACCACCGGCTCATGGCCCGCGGCCACTCGCACCGCCGCACGGTGGTGATCCTCTACGCCTGGACGACCGTGTTCGCGTTCGGTGCCGTCGCCCTGGCCTTCCTGCCGCTGCAGACGGTCCTGATCGCCCTCACGGTGGCGGTCGTCGTCGGGATCGTGCTCACGGTCGTCCCGCTGCCGGTCCGGCGCTCGTCGCACCGCTCGCGCCACGTGAAGGGGCCCGAGGCGCGTGAGAAAGTAGAGCCGTGACCGACTCACCCGCCGCCCCGTCCTCGCCGGCCCCGTCCTCGCCGGCCCCCGCCTCGCCGGCCCGCTCCGGCCCGCCCACGACGCTCCGGGCCGTCCTCGCAGGGATCCTGCGACACGTGGCGGTCGTGACGGCCGCCGTGACCGTGCTGGGAGCGGTCGTCGGCCTGCTGACCTCGGGGACGCCCGGGCTGTGGGGCGCGCTCCTCGGGGGCGTGGTCGGCATCATCTTCTGCCTGACCACCGTCGTCACGATGCTCGTGAGCGAGGGCCGGTCCCCGCAGTTCCTCGCCGTCGCCGTGCTCGGTGGCTGGCTCGCGAAGATGATCGTGATCGTCGCGCTGCTGATGGTCCTGCGCGGGTTCGACTTCTACGACCGGTACGTCCTCGCGGGCACCCTCGGGGTGATCGTGATCGCCTCGCTGGTGGTCGAGATGCGCGCCGTGACGTCCGCCCGCGTGCCGGTCGTGGAGCCGCGGGCACAGGATCGCCACGAGCTCTCCTGATCATCCGGTAGGCTTCACACAGACCTGCAGCTCCGCATGGAATCAGCACGGCAGGATGCGTTGTCGCATCCTTGCTGGGCCTTGCGACACCACCACAAGACCCGGGGAGACCATTGAACGCGGCTGGACTGCTCATGGCCGAGACCGATCACGGATCGGGCTTCCACGCTCCGACGATCCAGGAGTTCTTCCCTCCCGCGATCTTCTTCGACGGCACGCCGTTCGAGTTCAACCGGATCCAGCTGGTGCGCGTCGTCGTCACCATCGCGCTGATCCTGTGGCTCTGGCTCTCCACCCGCCACGCGAAGCTCGTCCCGGGCCGCGCGCAGAGCGTCGTGGAGCTCGCCCTGGACTTCGTCCGGGTGCAGATCGTCGAGTCGGTTCTCGGCAAGACGGCGGGGCGGCGCTACCTGCCCCTCCTCACGACCCTCTTCTTCATCATCCTCGCGATGAACTTCGCCGGGGTGACCCCGTTCCTCAACATCGGTGGAACCTCGGTGATCGGCCTGCCGGTCGTGCTGGCGATCTGGGTGTACGTCACCTACCTCGTCGCCGGCTTCCGCAAGCACGGTCCGGGCTACCTCAAGATCAGCCTGTTCCCGAGCGGCGTCCCGAAGATCATGTACCTCCTGATCACGCCGATCGAGATCCTGCAGGTGTTCATCCTGCGGCCGCTCACGCTGGCGCTGCGACTCCTGGCCAACATGATGGCCGGTCACCTGATGCTCGTGCTCTGCTTCGCCGCGACGCACTTCCTCTTCTTCGAGAGTGGCGGCCTGATCCCGCTCACCGGCGTGATGACCTTCGTCGGCGGTATCGGCATCACCCTCTTCGAGATCTTCGTCGGCTTCCTGCAGGCGTTCATCTTCACTCTTCTCGCTGCCGTCTACATCCAGATGTCTGAGGACGACGCGCACTGAGGTTCCTGCTCCACCCCGCTCCACAGCCAGACCACCCACGACGGCGGGTACGGACCCGCCGCCCTAGGAAGGACAACCCATGGACATCCTCGCCGAGCTCAACGGCAACATCGCCACCATCGGCTACGGCCTGGCCACTCTCGGCCCGGGCATCGGCCTCGGCATCCTGATCGGCAAGGCGCTGGAGGGCATGGCCCGTCAGCCCGAGGTCGCCAACACGCTCCGCACCAACATGTTCATCGGTGTGGCCTTCGTCGAGGTGCTCGCGCTGCTCGGTCTGATCGCCGGCTTCCTCTTCATCTGATGGGCGAGGCACAGCTGCTGGCCGAGGGTGAGGTCTCCGGGATCGGAGTCTTCATCCCGGCCGACTACGACATCATCTGGTCGCTGGTCGTCACCGCTGTCATCGCGTTCTTCTTCTTCAAGTACCTGATGCCGAAGATGACGGCCCTGCTCGACGAGCGGGCGGCCAAGATCGAGGGCGGGCTCGAGCACGCCGCGAAGATCCAGGCCGAGGCCGAGGCCACCAGGGCGGAGCGTGAGGCCGAGCTGGTCGCCGCCCGTCAGGAGGCCGGGCGCATCCGCGAGGAGGCGCACGGCGAGGGCAACGAGATCGTCGTCGAGGCGAAGTCCAAGGCGCAGGCCGAGGCCAACCGCATCGTCGAGAACGCCCAGCGTCAGATCGAGGCGGAGCGCCAGCAGGCCGTCGTCTCGCTGCGCAGCGACATCGGTTCGCTGGCGACCGACCTGGCCGGGAAGATCGTGGGCGAGGCGCTCACGGACGACGCACGCCAGTCGCGTGTGATCGACCGCTTCCTCGCCGAGCTCGAGGAGACCTCCCGCCAGGGTGACGGCGTGCCGACCACGGTCGCCGCCGACGCCTCCGGCACCACCGAGACGGGGAAGTGATGCGGGCGACCAGCGAGGCATCCCTCACCGCGGCCAGGGAGCGGTTCACGCCGATCCTCGACGCGGCGGGCGACGGAGCGCGGGAGCTCGGGGAGCAGATCTTCTCCGTCGTCGACGCGCTCGACGGCTCGACCTCCCTGCGTCGCGCGCTCACCGACCCCACCCGGTCCGGCGAGGCCAAGGCCCAGCTGGCCAGCACGCTCCTGGGCACCCAGGTGCACGCCGACGTCGTCGACCTGGTCGCCGGCCTCGCGCGGGCTCGCTGGTCGGCCGACGCCGACCTCGCCGAGGCGCTCGAGGAGATCGGGACCACCGCGGTCCTGGTCGCGGCGGAGGCGCGCGGGGACCTCCTGCGCGTCGAGGACGACCTGTTCCGGCTCGGCCGCATCCTGGCGAACGAGCGCGACCTGCGTGTCGCGCTCGCCTCCACGGACCTGAGCGCCGAGCGTCGCACCAGCCTGGCCGACCAGCTCCTCAACGGGCAGGTCGCGCCGGAGTCGCAGGTGCTGGTCCGCCGCACCGTCGGTGCGCTCCGACAGCGGTCGGTCACCACGAGGCTCGCCCACGTGGCCGACCTCGCCGCCGCCCGACGTCAGCGCGTCGTGGCATCGGTGCTCGTGGCGACGCCGCTCACCCCGGCGCAGGTGGAGCGCCTCGGCGCGACGCTGTCGCGCATCTACTCCACCGAGGTCCACGTCAACGTGGGCGTCGACCCCAGCATCGTGGGTGGCATGCGCATCCAGGTGGGTGCCGAGGTCGTCGACGCCACCGTGCTGTCCAAGCTTGCCGAAGCCCGACGCCGCATCGCCGGCTGAGCGCTCACCCAGACACCCCGCGCCCGACGCGAGAGACGAGAGAAGGAACCGATGGCTGAGCTCACGATCAAGCCCGAGGAGATCAGGGCTGCGCTCGACACGTTCGTCAGCTCCTACACCCCGACGACCGACGCCCGCGAGGAGGTGGGTCGAGTCACGCTCGCTGCCGACGGCATCGCGGAGGTCGAAGGACTTCCGGGCGCCATGGCGAACGAGCTCCTCACCTTTGAGGACGGCACGCTCGGCCTCGCGCTGAGCCTCGACGTCCGCCACATCGGTGTGGTGGTCCTGGGCGAGTTCACCGGCATCCAGGAGGGCCAGGAGGTCCGCCGCACGGGCGAGGTCCTCTCGGTCCCCGTCGGCGACGGCTACCTCGGCCGCGTGGTCGACCCGCTGGGCACGCCCATCGACGGCCTCGGCGAGATCGCCACGACCGGCCGCCGCGCCCTCGAGCTCCAGGCGCCCGGCGTCATGGCGCGCAAGAGCGTGCACGAGCCGCTGCAGACCGGCATCAAGGCCATCGACTCGATGATCCCGATCGGCCGCGGCCAGCGTCAGCTCATCATCGGCGACCGCAAGACCGGCAAGACGGCGATCGCGCTCGACACGATCCTGAACCAGAAGGCGAACTGGGAGTCGGGCGACCCCGACAAGCAGGTCCGCTGCATCTACGTCGCGATCGGCCAGAAGGGCTCGACCATCGCCGCCGTCCGCGGCGCGCTGGAGGAGTCCGGCGCCCTGGAGTACACGACCATCGTGGCCGCCCCGGCCTCCGACCCGGCCGGCTTCAAGTACCTCGCCCCCTACACCGGCTCGGCCATCGGCCAGCACTGGATGTACGAGGGCAAGCACGTCCTGATCGTGTTCGACGACCTGTCCAAGCAGGCTGAGGCGTACCGCGCCGTGTCGCTCCTCCTGCGCCGCCCGCCGGGCCGCGAGGCCTACCCGGGAGACGTCTTCTACCTGCACTCCCGCCTCCTCGAGAGGTGCGCGAAGCTGTCGGACGAGCTCGGCGCCGGGTCGATGACCGGTCTGCCGATCATCGAGACGAAGGCCAACGACGTGTCGGCCTACATCCCGACGAACGTCATCTCGATCACGGACGGCCAGATCTTCCTCCAGTCGGATCTGTTCAACGCCAACCAGCGCCCCGCCGTCGACGTCGGCATCTCGGTGTCCCGCGTCGGTGGTGCGGCCCAGGTCAAGGCGATGAAGGGTGTCTCCGGAACCCTGAAGCTCACGCTCGCCCAGTACCGCTCGCTCGCGGCGTTCGCGATGTTCGCCTCGGACCTCGACCCGGCCTCGCGCCAGGCGCTGGCTCGCGGCGAGCGTCTGACCGAGCTCCTCAAGCAGCCCCAGTACTCGCCCTACCCGGTCGAGGACCAGGTCGTGGCGATCTGGGCCGGCACGAACGGCTACCTCGACGACGTCCCCGTCGCCGACGTGCTGCGGTTCGAGCGCGAGCTGATCGACCACGTGCGTCGCAGCACCGACGTGCTCGGCACCATCGCCACCACCGGCAAGCTCGGTGACGACGCGGTCGAGGCGCTCAAGGCCGCCATCGAGTCCTTCGCGCCGACGTTCCAGACCTCCGACGGCGACCTGCTCGGCAGTGACGAGCCGGTCGACGACGAGGGCCTGGACGTCGAGCAGGAGCAGATCGTCCGCCAGAAGCGGGGCTGAGCTGTGGCAGGTCAGCAGCGCGTCTACAAGCAGCGGATCAAGTCCACCCAGACGCTGAAGAAGATGTTCCGCGCCATGGAGCTCATCGCGGCGTCGCGGATCGGGAAGGCCAGGGCCCAGGCCCAGGCCGCCGCCCCGTTCTCTCGTGCGATCACGCGGGCCCTCTCGGCCGCGGCGACCCACGCCCAGGTGGACCACCCGCTCACCTCGGACCGCACCGACACCAAGAAGGTCGCGATCCTCGTCCTGACGGCGGACCGCGGGATGGCGGGCTCGTACAACGCCAGCGTGCTGCGCGAGGCCGAGCGTCTCCTCACGCGTCTGACCGAGGAGGGCAAGGAGCCGGAGCTCTACGTCGCGGGCCGTCGCGGCATCGGCTACTTCACCTTCCGCAACCGGACGATGATCAAGACGTGGCTCGGGAACTCCGACGCGCCGCAGCTCGAGCGGGCGGAGGAGATCGCGGACACGCTCCTGGAGGCGTTCCGGGCTCCCGCGGACGCCGGCGGCGTCAGCGAGATCCACCTCGTCTACACGCGGTTCCTGTCGATGGTGACGCAGGAGCCCCGCGTGGTCCGGATCCTTCCGCTCGAGGTCGTCGACGGCGTCGCTCCGGTGGGCGAGGAGCCCATGCCGCTGTACGACTTCGAGCCGTCGCCCGAGGTCGTGCTGGACGCGCTCCTCCCGCGCTACATCCTCGCGAGGATCTTCACGGCGCTCCACCAGGCCGCCGCCTCGGAGCTCGCCTCGCGTCAGCGGGCCATGCACACGGCGACCGAGAACGCCGAAGACATCATTCGCAACTACACCCGACTGGCCAACTCGGCCCGGCAGGCGGAGATCACCCAGGAGATCAGCGAGATCGTCTCCGGGGCCGACGCCCTCGCCGGCTGAGCAACTGACAAGGACAACCATGACTGCTGAAGCCGCTACGGCTCCCACGACTGTCGGCGCCGGTACGGGACGTATCGCCCGGGTGATCGGCCCCGTCGTCGACATCGAGTTCCCCTCGGGCACGCTCCCGGGGATCTACAACATGCTCAAGACCACCATCGACCTGGCCGGCCAGGGCGAGGGCGAGAGCGACGCCGTCGAGCTCACCCTCGAGGTCGAGCAGCACCTCGGCGACAACCTCGTGCGCGCCGTCGCCCTCAAGCCGACGGACGGCCTCGTCCGCGGTGGCGAGGTCCGCGACACGGGTGGCCCCATCACGGTGCCCGTCGGCGACGTCACCAAGGGTCACGTGTTCAACGTGATCGGTGAGCCGCTGAACGTGCCCGCCGACTCCCTCGACATCAAGGAGCGGTGGTCCATCCACCGCAAGGCCCCGGCGTTCGACCAGCTCGAGTCCAAGACGACGATGTTCGAGACCGGCATCAAGGTCATCGACCTCCTCACGCCGTACGTGCAGGGCGGGAAGATCGGTCTGTTCGGTGGCGCCGGTGTCGGCAAGACCGTGCTGATCCAGGAGATGATCCAGCGCGTCGCGCAGAACCACGGTGGTGTGTCGGTGTTCGCCGGTGTCGGCGAGCGCACCCGTGAGGGCAACGACCTCATCGTCGAGATGGAGGAGGCGGGCGTCTTCGACAAGACCGCCCTCGTCTTCGGCCAGATGGACGAGCCGCCGGGCACGCGTCTGCGCGTCGCCCTGTCCGCCCTGACGATGGCGGAGTACTTCCGCGACGTGCAGAAGCAGGACGTGCTGCTCTTCATCGACAACATCTTCCGCTTCACGCAGGCCGGGTCCGAGGTCTCCACGCTGCTGGGCCGCATGCCCTCGGCCGTGGGTTACCAGCCGAACCTGGCCGACGAGATGGGTCTGCTGCAGGAGCGCATCACCTCGACGCGTGGTCACTCGATCACGTCGCTCCAGGCGATCTACGTCCCCGCCGACGACTACACCGACCCGGCCCCGGCCACGACGTTCGCGCACCTGGACGCCACGACCGAGCTCTCCCGCGACATCGCCTCGCGCGGTCTGTACCCGGCCGTCGACCCGCTGGCCTCCTCCAGCCGGATCCTCGACCCGCAGTACGTCGGTGAGGACCACTACCGCACCGCGACCCGCGTGAAGTCGATCCTGCAGAAGAACAAGGAGCTGCAGGACATCATCGCGATCCTCGGTGTCGACGAGCTCTCCGAGGAGGACAAGATCACGGTCGCGCGTGCGCGCCGCATCGAGCAGTTCCTCTCGCAGAACACGTACATGGCCGAGAAGTTCACGGGTGTCGAGGGTTCGACGGTCCCGCTGACCGAGACGGTCGAGGCGTTCTCGAAGATCGCGGACGGCGAGTTCGACCACATGTCGGAGCAGGCCTTCTTCAACATCGGTGGCCTCGAGGACCTCGAGCGCAACTGGGCCCGCATCCAGTCCGAGCTGCGCTGATGGCAGGAACGAGCGGAGCGCTCACGGTCGAGATCGTCGCCCCGGACCGCACGCTGTGGTCCGGGACGGCGTCCGTCGTCAGCGTGCCGGCGGCCGAGGGTGACATGGGCCTCCTGCCCGGTCACGAGTCGGTCCTGTCGCTGCTGCGTGCCGGCACCGTCCGTGTGCAGTCCGCGAGCGGTTCGACGGAGACGTTCCCGGTCACGGCCGGCTTCGTGTCCTTCGACGCCGACATGGTCACGGTCGTCGTCGACTCCCAGGACTAGGCGTCGCAGGTGCCCGTTGCCGTGACCGTCACGATCATCGTGATCGTGGCACTGGGGGTGCTGGCGCTGGGGGCGTTCTCGGTGCGTCTGCGCACGCTCGGTTCGCGCGTCGGCTCGTTCGAGTGCGCCCTGCGCACGCCGACGGGCTGGGCCTCCGGCATCGCCCACTACGGCACCGACTCCCTGCACTGGTACCGCCTGATCTCGCTCGACCCGCGCCCGGGTGCCTCGTGGCCCCGGGCGCGGCTCGACGTCGTGAGCCGCGTGGCGCGCGACCCCGAGGCTGCCGCGACGTCGTCGCGCATCTTCGAGGTGACCTGCGACGTCGGCGGTACCGAGATCGTCCTGGCCATGCGCGCCGGCCAGTACTCCGGCCTGTCGTCCTGGCTCGAGTCCCAACCTCCCCGGGAGCTCCACTCGTGAGAATCGTCGTGGCCACCTGCGCCGTCGACTACTCCGGACGCCTGTCCGCCCACCTCCCGCTCGCCCCGCGCGTGCTCATGGTGAAAGCCGACGGCTCCGTGCTCGTCCACTCCGACGGCGGTTCGTACAAGCCGCTGAACTGGATGAGCCCCCCGTGCACGCTCAAGGTCTCGCAGCCGTCGGCGGAGCAGGCCGCCGAGGGCATCACCGAGGTCTGGACCGTGAGCGCCACCAAGTCCGACGACAAGCTCGTCGTCACGCTGGTCGACGTCGCCCACGACTCCGCGCACGAGCTCGGCGTCGATCCCGGTCTGCAGAAGGACGGCGTCGAGGCCCACCTGCAGAAGCTGCTCGCCGAGCAGGTCGAGCTCGTCGGCGCGGGCCACACGCTGGTGCGCCGGGAGTTCCCGACGGCGATCGGTCCCGTCGACCTGATGGTCCGGGTCCCTGCGGCGAGCCTCGAGACCGGGGCCACCGCGGTCGCCGTCGCACCGCGGCCGCCGCGGCACGTCGCCGTCGAGATCAAGCGACGCGCGACGATCGACGCCGTCGAGCAGCTCACCCGCTACCTCGAGCTCCTCAACCGCGACCCCCACCTCGCGCCGGTGCGCGGCGTCCTGGCCGCGCAGAGCATCGCGCCGCAGGCGCGCACCCTGGCCACCGACCGCGGCATCGACTGCCTCCTGCTCGACTACGACGCGATGCGCGGTGTGGACGACCCGGACTCGCGGTTGTTCTAGCCCCGGCCGGAGCGCCTAGGCTCGACGGGTGGGCAAGAGGTCGGGCAAGCGGGCGTACGGCGCGGAGCACGTGCCGCTGGACGTCGAGTCGCTGACGCGTGGCTGGACCCGCGGCGAGACCGGCCACGACGGTTCGGCGTGGAAGGTGCGCACCGTCGGCGGCAGCGACAAGTCCTACCGCTGCCCGGGCTGCGACCAGCTCATCCCGCCCGGGACGGCGCACGTCGTCGCCTGGCAGGACGACCACCTCCTGGGTGCGCAGGCCGGTCTGGACGACCGCCGCCACTGGCACACCTCGTGCTGGCGCGAGGGGCGTCGGCCGAGCCGTCGCTGGTCCTGAGCCCGCTGATCCCTGCGCGATCCCCGCTCGAGTCGTTCGCCACCGACTATCGAGGTGACGCACCCGCCCGCCGTCGGGCAGAGTGCACGGGTGGGCCACATCGACCTCAGCCAGATCACCTTCTCCCTCCCCGACGGCCGGCCGCTGCTCGGCGGCGTCGACCTGCGCGTCGGCGAGGGTCAGCGGATGGCGCTCGTCGGCCCCAACGGCTCCGGCAAGACCACGCTGTCCCGGATCATCTCGGGCGACCTCGACCCCGACGAGGGGGCGGTGGTCCGCACCGGCGGTCTCGGCGTCATGCGCCAGTTCATCGGGTCCGTGCGGGACGACACCACGGTGCGCGACCTGCTCGTGAGCGTCGCGACCGAGCGGATCCGCGTGGCCGGCGCCGAGCTCACCCGCGCCGAGGAGCAGATGCTCACGGTCGACGACGAGGCCTCCCAGATGGCCTACGCGCAGGCCATCGCGGACTGGGCGGACGCCGGCGGCTACGAGCAGGAGACCGTCTGGGACATGTGCACGACGGCCGCGATGTCGCTGCCGTTCGAGCGCGCCGAGCATCGCCGCGTCGCCACGCTCTCGGGCGGTGAGCAGAAGCGGCTCGTGCTCGAGGCGCTGCTGCGCGGGACCGACGAGGTGCTGCTGCTCGACGAGCCGGACAACTACCTCGACGTCCCCGGCAAGCGGTGGCTCGAGCAGGCGCTGCGCGAGTGCGGCAAGACCGTCCTGCTCATCAGCCACGACCGGGAGCTGCTGGACCAGGTCGCCACGCGCGTCGCGACCCTGGAGCCCGGGGCGGCCGGCGCGACGCTCTGGGTCCACCCCGGTTCGTTCGCGACCTACCCGCAGGCGCGCGAGGACCGCAACGCCCGGCTGGAGGAGCTGCGCCGGCGCTGGGACGAGGAGCACGCCAAGCTCAGGGCGCTCGTGCTGATGTACCGGACCAAGGCGTCGGTGATGGACACGATGGCCGCCAAGCTGCAGGCCGCCGAGACCCGGCTGGCGCGGTTCGAGAAGGCCGGACCGCCCGAGGCGGTTCCCGAGGTCCAGCAGGTGACGATGCGGCTGCGGGGCGGGCGGACCGCCAAGCGCGCCGTCGTCGTCGAGGGCCTGGAGCTCACGGGGCTGGCCCGGCCGTTCGACGCCGAGCTCTGGTTCGGCGAGCGCGTGGGCATCCTCGGGGCGAACGGCACGGGCAAGTCGCACTTCCTGCGCCTGCTCGCGGCCGGCGGTTCGGATCCCGACGCCGAGCACCGGCCCGTCGGCGACGTGCGTCCCGAGGTGGTGGCCCACTCGGGCGTCGTGCGCCTGGGCTCGCGGGTGCGACCCGGCTGGTTCGCCCAGACCCACTCCCACCCCGAGCTGCTGGAGCGCACGCTGCTGGAGATCCTCCACCGCGGTGACGAGCACCGGCGGGGCCGGCCGCGCGACGAGGCCTCCCGCGTGCTGGACCGCTACGGGCTGGCGAAGGCGGCGGAGCAGAAGTTCGGCCAGCTCTCCGGTGGTCAGCAGGCCCGGTTCCAGATCCTGCTGCTGGAGCTCTCCGGCGCCACGATGCTGCTGCTCGACGAGCCGACCGACAACCTCGACCTGGCCTCCGCCGAGGCGCTCGAGGCGGGCCTGGACGCGTTCGAGGGCACGGTCGTCGCGGTCACGCACGACCGCTGGTTCGCCCGCGGGCTGGACCGCTTCCTCGTGTTCGACGGCGCCGGCGAGGTGGCCGCGAGCGACGAGCCCGTCTGGGACGTCGCCCGAGCCGCCCGGTGAGACCGGACGACCGTTCGCCGGCGTTCGCGGCCGCGGTGCTCGCGCACTGGTGGGGCGAGGACGCACCCCGCGAGCCCGGGACCGAGCCCGGGTCCGGGTCCGGGTCCGGGTCCGTGGGCGGGATCCGCGTCGTCGTGCGCGACCTGCCCGCCCACCGTCGGTTCCAGGTGCTGCGGACCACCGGGGCGGGCGGCCTGCTGACGACGACGCCGGAGCTCGCCGCGCACCTGCGCCTGGCGCCGGGGGAGCAGCTGCACGAGGCCGCCGTCGCACGGGTGGTCGAGGACGCGGCCGCCGTCGGCGTCCACCTCAACGGCGCCGACCACGTCTTCCACCTGTCGCAGCCGGAGCGCGCCGCGGTCCGGGCGGAGGGCTCGGCCGACGGCGTGCGCCTGCTCTCGCCCGAGGACGGCGACGACGTGGCGGCGTTCGCGGCCTTCGGGCGGGCGGCGCCGCCGGACGACGCCGAGGAGGCGTACGTCGAGCTGGAGCACTGGCGGGTGGTCGGGGCGTTCGACGGCGATCGCCTGGTCGCCGCCGCCAGCGCCTACCCCTGGGCCGGGTCCGTGCTGGCCGACATCGGGGTGCTGACGCTGCCGGAGGTGCGGGGTCGCGGCCACGGCCGCGCGTGCGTGCGCCGGTTGTCGGGCGCCGTCCTGGCGGCCGGCCACGAACCGCTGTACCGGTGCCAGCTCGACAACGCCGCCTCCGTGGGGCTCGCCCGGTCGGCGGGGTTCACCGCGTTCGGCACGTGGGAGGTGGTCGTCGGCGACTGACCGCCGGCGAGCCTCAGGCGGCCACGGCCGTGCGCGCCTGCCACCACGCCACGGTCTCGGCGATCGCCGTCGACCACGGCGTCGCCGTGAGCCCGAGGGTGCGCGCGTCGGCGGTGGCCGCGTCGACGTCGATCTCGAAGGCCTGCGTGAACTGGTAGGTGACCTCGGCGATCTCCCGCACGCTCGGCGTCACGAGCCCGACGGCGGACAGGAGCCGCTGCGACATCGGGGCCAGACGCGGGGCCGTCACCCCGGCGGCGGCCGCGACGCGGGCGACGAGGTCCCGCATCGTGATCGATCCCGCGTGGGGGGCGAGCACGACCCGGTGCCCGCCCTCGCCGTCGCCCCTGACCGACTGCGTCGCCGCGACCATCGCGGCGGCGAGGTCGGGCACGTGCGTGAAGGCGTGGGGGAGGTCGACGTCGCCCACCGGACGGAACGTGCCGCCGCGCAGGAGCGGGAGCATCATCCGCTCACCCGCGTGCGACATCAGGACGCGTGGCCCGACGAAGTCGCCCGCGACCACCGACGTCACCCGGGCGCCCGAGACGTCGCGGGCGGCGAGCAGCGTCCGGCGCACGGCGCCCTTGCGGCTCGGCGGGCGCAGAGGAGACGCCGCGGTGAACGGGCTCGCGGCCGGGTCGAACGCGTACAGGCTCTCCGCGGTGGCGACGGCGGCGCCCGTCCGGGCGGTGTGGGCCAGCACCCCCGCCTCCATCGTCGGCAGCATCCGGGACCACGTCCGGGCGTCGTAGGGGGCGTGGAAGGCCATGTGGACGGCGGGGGCGTCGCCGATCGCGCGGGCCACGGCGTCGTGGTCGAGCACGTCGGCGCGGACGCGCTCGGCACCCTCGGGGCCGGAACCGGAGCGCGTGACCACGCGCACCGTGCGGCCCTGGTCGAGCAGGTGCGCCGCGATCGTCGCGCCGACGGGACCGTGGCCGAGGACGACCGCATCAGGGGTGGTGGACATCAGGTGACTCCTCGTCATGGATGTGAGCACTGCTCTCGGATCGACGGTAGCCCTCGGCGGGTCGCATGGCAAGAGCAGTGCTCACATTTGCGATGATGGGCGCATGAGCACCCCGCGCGAGCTGGCCCGCATCCGCACGATGGCCGAGATCACGCGCCTCGGCTGGCAGCACGTGGAGTCGGACGGCGCCGCCGCGCTCTCCCTGCGCGCCGTCGCGCGGGACCTCGGGATCGTCTCCTCGGCGATCTACCGCTACGTGCCGAGCCGCGACGACCTGCTGACGATGCTGATCGCCGAGGGTTACCGGGACCTGGCCGACGCCGTCGAGGCCGCACTGGCGGCGCGGGAGGCGACGGCGGGTCCGGCCGGGGCGAGGGGCCGCGCGCAGTGGCTGACGGTCAGCCACGCCGTCCGCGACTGGGCCCGACGGCGCCCCGCGGCGTGGGCGCTGCTGTACGGCTCCCCGGTGCCCGGCTACAGCGCACCCCCGGAGGAGACGACGCCGCAGGGCACCCGCGTCGTGCTGCGCCTCGGCGCGATCCTGGCGGACGCGGCGACGCGCGGCGAGGTCGACGCGCGGATCGGTCCGCTGGCGGTCGACACCCCGCTCGCCGAACCGCTCGCGGGCTCGCTGCGCGCGATCGGCGGCGAGCTGGGCCAGGACGTGCCGCCCGCCGCGGTGGCCCAGGTGATCCTCGGGTGGACGTCGCTGCTCGGCGCCGTGAGCTCGGAGGTGTTCGGCCAGCTCGGACGGGACCCGTTCGGCGACCCCGACGCCTTCGCCGCGCTCCAGCTCGCGGCGATCGCCGACGCCGTCGGCCTGCGGGAGTCCTAGGCTGGACGGGATGAGCACCCCGATCGGACCCCTGACCGTCCTGCCCGCCGCGCGCGAGGACATCGAGCTCCACACCGCCGACCACCTCACGCTCGTGGGCGAGGTCGCGCTGCCGGAGACCGCCCACCCCGTCGCCACGCTCCTGACGCTCCATCCGCTGCCCACCCACGGCGGCTACATGGACAGCCACGTCTACCGCAAGGCCTCGTGGCGGCTGCCGGCGCTCGCCGACGTCGCCGTCGTGCGCTTCAACACGCGCGGTACGTCCTCGCCGCGCGGGACGAGCGAGGGGGCCTTCGACGGCGGCGAGGCCGAGCGCCACGACGTCGTCGCGCTCCTGGAGTACGGGGAGTTCCACGACCTGCCGAACCGCTGGCTCGTGGGCTGGTCGTTCGGGACCGAGCTCGTGCTCAAGCACGGCGCCGACCCGAGCATCGAGGGCGCCATCCTGCTCTCCCCGCCGCTGCACCGCGCGAGCGACGCCGACCTCGACGTGTGGGCGGCGTTCGGCAAGCGGCTGGTGGTGCTGGTTCCCGAGCTCGACGACTACCTGCAGCCGGAGGAGGCGCGTCGCCGCTTCGCCCGCGTCCCGCAGGCCGAGGTGATCGCGGGCGAGGGCATGAAGCACCTGTGGGTCGGCGAGACCGCCGTGAGCTGGGTGCTCGAGCAGATCCTCGCCGTCGTCAACCCCGCGGCGCTGCCGCTTCCGCGGACGTGGGAGGGGCCGGTCGAGGCCGCCCCGGAAGGAGCCTGACATGACCGAGATCGACCTGAGCGTGCCCGCGATCGACGGCGTCCCCCTCGTGCTGCTGCACGGGTTCCCGTTCGACGGCAGCATGTGGGACGACGTCGTGGAGGACCTCACCGACGCCGGCGTGCCCACCGTCGCGATCGACGCGCCCGGGTTCGGACGGTCCGAGGTGCCCGACGGCGAGCCCAGCCTCGAGCTCGCGGCCGACGCCGTCGTGGCCACGCTGGACGAGCTCGGCGTGGACCGGGCGGTCGTCGCCGGGCTGTCGATGGGCGGCTACATCGCCCTCGCGCTCGCCGAGCGCCACCGCTCCCGGCTGGCCGGACTCGCGCTGCTGGACACCAGGGCCACGGCCGACACCGACGAGGCGCGGGCCAACCGGCTCCGGGTGGCCGAGGCGGCCCTCGGCGAGGCCGGGGCCGACGCCGTCGCCCCCATGCTGACCACGATCCTCGGCGAGACGGCGCTCGAGGGCGAGCCCGACGTCGTCGAGCAGCACCGCGCGTGGCTCGCCGCCGCGCCGCCCGCCGGCATCGCGTGGGCGCAGCGCGCCATGGCTGCCCGTCCGGACCGGCTCGGCGTGCTCACCGGTGTCGGCGTCCCTGTGCTCGTCGTCCGCGGGAGCGAGGACGTCATCGCGACGCAGGGCGACGCCGAGGCGATGGCGGCCGCGGTGACCTCCGACGGCGGTGACGCCGCGCTGGTCCTGATCCCGCACGCCGGCCACATGGCGGCGACCGAGGACCCGTCGGCCGTGGCCGAGGCCCTGACGGAGTTCTGGCGCCGCTGCGCGACCTGAGATCTCACTCCCAGCCGTGGGAGGCGTCCGCCCGCATGGTCGGGCACCTCTCGCCGACGGCGCCCACCAGCTCGAAGTGCCACCACTCGTTCTCGTAGGTGCGGCACAGCCCGACCTCGGACGAGCGCTCCTCCAGCCAGGCCGCGCCCTCGCGCGGGCCGACGTCGATCGCCGTCCCCGCGACGTGCGCCGAGACCTCCGGCGGCAGCACCGTGCGGCGCGCCCGGTCGAGGCCGTCCCGGGCGATCGCCTCGTCCAGCAGCCGCTGCTGCTCGGCGGCCGAGCGCCGGCCCGACGTGATGCGCAGCTCGATGCCGTCGGCGGCCGCCGCCTCCCGGGCGACGTCGAACCGGGCCAGGAGCTCGGCGTCCAGCCCTTCCGCACCGGGGACGACCGCGCCCCGACCGCCGTCGTCGACGTCGGGGGTGGTCGTGGCCGGCACCGGCCCGGCCGGGGCCGGGCCGTCGGCGCCCGACCGTCCCACGACGGCCGGGGCGGCCAGGGCGGCCGCCGTCGCGAGGCCTCCCACCACGAGGAGACCCAGGACGGCGCGGGTCCCGCGGGCGAGGGCGAGGCGACGACGTCGTCCCCGACCGAGGTGCTCGACCACCCCCGGGGCCGGCGTGGCGGGGGGCGTGGGGTCGTCGATCGAGGACGAGCGGGAGGAGCGGGCGTGAGCGGTGGTGGTGGCCATGCCGCCAGCCTCCGTCGCGGCGCCGCAGCCGCACATGAGCCCTGGGGTCACGCTCGCTGACCCCAGGGCGCACGCCGTCGGCCGCACCTCCGCCCGGGGGCCGACGAGGGACGGGCACCGACTCGCCTACCGTGGCGAGGTGCCCGACAGCAGCAGAGTCCCGTTCCCCGTCGCCGACGTCGCCACCGCCGCGATCGTCGGTGGTGGCTGGACGCTCGCCGTGGCGCTGCTGGCGCGCTCGCCGTGGTGGCACCCGAGCAGCGTGACCTCCTACCACTGGACCGGCGTGCTGCTCGCCGTCGCCGTGGCCGCGCGCCGCCGGTGGCCCGTCGCCGGGTTCTGGCTGGTGCTCGCCGGGACGGTTCTGGTCCAGCGGGCCGGGCTGCAGAGCTACTTCCAGGTGCTGCCGCTGGCCGTGGCGTCGTTCGCCGTGGTGCGGGCGGGCAGGCTCGGGTGGCTCGCCGCGCTCGTGCCGGCCGTCCTCGGCGCGGCGGCGATGACGGTCGCCGGCTACCCGGAGCTGCTGCTCCGCCTCGTCCCGCCGTGGTCGAGCCCTGTCGACCTGCTGCCGGGCTACGGGTTCCCGCTCGTGGTGACCCGGAACTACTCGGAGCTCGTGCAGCTGGTGGCGATCGTCGTCGCCGCCGTCGTGCTCGGCCACGTCTTCCACCGGCTCGACACCGCCCGCGCCGAGCTCGAGGCCCGCAACGCCGAGCTCGTGCGGCTCCAGGGCGTCGAGGCCGATCGGGCGGTCACGGCCGAGCGCAACCGCATCGCGCGCGACCTGCACGACGTCGTGGCGCACCACGTCACGGCGATCGTCGTCCGGGCGCAGGCCGCGCGGCACGTCCTCGAGCGCCGTCCCGAGACCGGTCCGGAGGCGCTGGGCTGGATCGCCGCCGAGGGCAAGGAGGCGCTCGGGGCCATGCGCTCGATGGTGCACGTGCTCCGCGTCGACGCCCCGACGGTCACGACGGCGAACGATCTGCGGGACTCGCTGCACCAGACGGTCGAGCGGCTGCGCGCCGGCGGGCTCGACGTGACGCTCGCGATCGACCCCGCGCCGGCCGGTGCCGGCGGGGAGGTCAGCGCGGAGGTCGGCGCCGAGGTCGGCGTCGCCGTCGTCCGGATCGCCCAGGAGGCGCTGACCAACGTCGCCCTGCACTCCGCGGCGACGTCCGCCGCGGTGACGCTCGGCGGTGACGGCGAGTCCCTCGTCCTCACGGTGACCGACCCGGGTCCGGCCCTGGCCCCGCCGTCGGGCCGATCCCCGCGGGGCGGGAACGGCGTGCGCCACATGACCGACCGAGCGGCCGCGCTCGGTGGCGAGGTGAGCGTCGGTCCGGACGGGACGGGCTGGCGGGTGGCGGCACGGCTGCCGCACGGGCGACCGACCACCGGCACGGAGGAGGGTCGATGAACGAGGCGGGGGAGCGCGAGGGCGCGCCGCTGCGCGTGGTCGTCGTCGACGACCAGCCCACGATCAGGCTGGGCCTGCGCATGATCGTCGACGACGAGGACGGCCTCGAGGTGGTGGGGGAGGCGGGCGACGGCGTCGAGGCGCTGGCGGTGGTCCGCCGGACGCGGCCCGACGTCGTCCTGATGGACGTCCGGATGCCGCGGTCGTCCGGGATCGACGCGATCCGCGCCGTCGTGGCGGACCCCGCTCTGGGGGCGGTCCGGATCCTGGTGCTCACGACGTTCGACGACGACGAGCACCTCGCCGACGCCCTCGAGGCGGGCGCGGGCGGCTTCCTGCTCAAGGACGTCGAGCCCGTGCTGCTGCTCACCGCGATCCACCGCGTCGCACGCGGTGACACGGTGCTCGATCCGACGATGGCCTCGCGCGTCGTGCGCGCCTACCTCGACGGCGGCGGTGCGCGACGGCGGGACGCGCGTCTCGACCTGCTCTCGCCACGCGAGGTCGAGGTGCTCCGTGCGGTCGCCCAGGGCCGGTCGAACCTCCAGATCGGTGCCGCGCTGCACTGCTCCGAGGCGACGGTGAAGAGTCACGTGCGCTCGATGCTGACGAAGCTCGACCTGCTCAACCGCGTCCAGCTGGTGGTGTTCGCCTACGAGGCGGGTCTCCTCGTCCCGGGGGTGTCGAGCGACTGAGGCCGAGGACCGACGGCGGAGGTCCGGGCGGGGACAGCGCTCAGCGCCGGCGGTGCCGTTCCAGCGCGGCCGACATGTCGATCGTCTCGCCGTCGCCCCCGCCCTCGCCCACGATGAGGGGCGGCGGGACGGGGAGCGGGGTGTAGCCGCGCAGGCGCTCGCGGAGCGACAGGTCGGCGCGCAGGACGTAGAAGCCGCCGTCCGTGCCGAGCGCGACGGAGCGGTCCTTCTTGAGGTACCAGCCCGTCAGGGTGGTGCGGGCGCGGCCGCCGCGGTAGCCCTGCACGGCCAGCGGCTCGGGCGCGACCGCCTCGTTCGCGGCGGTGGCCAGGAAGGCGTCGATCATCGCCTGGGCGCGGGCCGACTCGGCCGCCTTGCGCTCGTTGAGCCGACGCTCCAGCTCGAGGGCGGCCTCGCGCCGACCCTCGGCCCAGGAGGCGTCGGACACGGTCAGCGCCGCGGGGAGCCGGTGGCGGCGGAGGAGGTCTCCTCCGACGACTCGACGTGCGTCTCCGTGACGGAGCCGGTCTCGTCGGCGTCGGCGTCGTCCTCGGTGTCGGTGTCGGAGTCGGACGTCTCGGTCCCGGACCCCTCGTCCTCGGCCGTCGCGTGGGACGAGGAGTCCTCGTCGGCGCTCCCGTCCTCGTCGTTGTCGTCGTCGCTCTCGGCCGTCGCCTCCTCGAGCGCCGCGGCGGCCTGGTCGGCCTTGGCGATGAGGTGCTCGTCCGGAACCACGCTCGAGCCGAGCAACCCGCGGAGCTCGTCGAGGTAGGCGGTGATGGCCTCGCGCTGCCGCTCGAGGTCGGCGACCTCAGCGCGGACGGACTCGAGCCGGAGCTCGGCCTCCTGGGCGGCAGCGGTGAGGGTGCGGTCGGCGGCGTCGTTCGCGTCGTCGACGATGCGACCGGCCTGCTCGCGGGCGGAGGAGAGGGTCGAGCGCGCGCTCGCCTCGGAGGTAGCGGAGATCGAGTCGGCGCGGTCGAGGGCGTCCACGACGCGCTCCTCCGCCTCGGCGACCCGCGCGTTGACGTCGGCGAGCAGCTGGTCGGCCGCCGCCTTCGCGGCGTCGTGGATCTCGCGGTTCTCGGCCTCGGCGGCCTCACGACGCCGCGCGATGTCGAGGTCGCCGGCGGCCTGGGCCGTGATCGTCTCCTCGACGAGCACGTCCGCCTCCTCGCGAGCCGTGGTGACGAGGCCGTCGGCGGTCGAGCGGGCCTGACCCACCAAGGCGTCGGCCTCGGCCCGGGCGGTCTCCCGCGTGGTCGTGGCGTACGCCTCGGCCTCGGTGCGCAGCGCGCGGGCCGCGGCGGTCGCCGTCGCGACGAGCTCGCGGGCCTCCGCCTCGGCCGCGACCCGCAGCTCGGTGGTCTCCCGCAGCACTAGCGACTCGCGCGCCGCGAGGTCCCGCTCGAGCGTGGCGCGGCGCTCCGCCGTCTCGCTCTCGAGCGCGCCGCGGATGCCGCGGGCCTCGCGCTCCGCCGAGGAGACGAGCTCGGTCGAACTGAGGGCGGCGGCGGCGCGCACCGACTCCGACTCCGTCGCCGCGGAGGTGGTGACGTGCTCGGCCTCGGCGCGGGCGTTGGCCAGCAGGTCGGCCGCCTCGCGCTCGGCCCGGTCGAGCAGCTGCTGGGCCTCCTTCTCGGCGCGCGCGGTGATGGTGGAGGCCTTGGTCGAGGCCTGGGTGACGACGTCGGTGCTCTGCTCCTCGGCGGAGCGCAGCAGCTGCTCGATCCTGGAGCCGAGCCCCGCGTAGGTCGGCGCCTCGGTCTCGCTGAGGGCCCGCTGGGTCTCCGACAGCTGGCCGGACAGGCGCAGGGACTCGGAGTCGGAGGCCTCGACCTGGCGGCGTGCCTCGTTCAGGGCGCGGACGAGATCGCTCACGTGCTGGTCGACCTGGGCGCGGTCGTAGCCGCGCAGGACGACGGGGAAGGAGGCGTGCTCGTCAGTCATGAAGGAGTCTCCGGGGGTGGGGGGGCGCGAGGGAGGGGCCGGCGCTGCCAGCGTAACCGGCCCTCGGCGACGGCGGGGGTGGGTCCGGGTGATCGCCGTCGAGGTTCAGGTACCGCCCAGGGGGCGCGGGTACCCTGGGTCGCGCGCGCGCCGCCGGGCGGTTCGCGAGCACGACCTCATGTACCCCGCAAGGCCCTGGAAGGACGTGGCAATGGCCCGTCGGATCATCGGGATCGTCCTGACGCTCCTCGGAGCGGCGGCGATCGTCGTCGGTGTGCTCTCGACCACGTCGTGGCGCACCTCGGACACCGTGACGGCGACGTCACCCACGGCCGACGTGCCCTTCGTCGTCATCGAGCCAGGTGTCGCCGGCGTGGTCGACGACCGGGTCGACGTCGCCATCACCGCCGCCGACCCCGCGCAGACGGTCACGGTCATCACCGGCCGCGACGTCGACGTCGACGGCTGGCTGGCCGACGCCGCGCACCAGCGGCTGGTCGACGTCGTCGACTGGGACCAGATGGTGACCGAGGACGTCGAGGGAGTCACCGAGGGCGTGCCCAGCCCGGTCGGCAACGACATGTGGCTCGACACCCAGGAGGCCGACGGCGAGCTCGCCTTCACCTACGACGTGCCGACCACCGGTCGCCAGACGCTGCTCGTCGTGCGCGACGGCGACACGGGACCGGCGCCGACCGTGTCCTTCACGTGGGCCCGCGAGGTGACGACGCCGTACTTCGTGCCGCTCATGTCGGCCGGCATCCCGGCCGTGGTTCTGGGGCTAGCGCTGATCGTGTGGTCGTTCGTGGCCCGCCGGAACAAGAAGAACGAGGCCGCGCTCGCGACGGCCGGCGCCGAGGGCGACCCGACCCCGGGCGAGGCCTCCGTCGCTGCGGGGAGCGACGGCGAGGACGCCGAGACCTCGGTCCTGCCGCGGACCGCCGCCGCCGGTGCGGCGGTCGGGTCCGGCGAGCCCGGGGAGCCGAGCGATCCGCCGACGGCGGAGACCGCGGTGCTCACCCGCCGCCAGCTGCGGGCCCTCGGGGAGTCGGGGGCCGGCGGCGCCGCCGGCACCACGGCCTACGAGGGGCTCCAGGAGCGGCTCGCGGCGGTCGACGTCGACAGGATCGCCGCCGACATCGCCCCCGCCGACGACCGGGCCGCCCCGCCGGACGCCCCCGAGGCCTACCCGGGGTGGCTGCGCGCGCAGGAGGAGGGCCGGGAGGACGGGGCCACCGAGGTCGCCGAGCCCCCGGCGCGTCCGACGTGGAGCGAGCGCTGGGGCCTGGCCGTGCCGGCACCGGAGAGCGAGTCGGAGGGTGAGGAGCCCGTCACACCGCCGGAGGCGTCGGAGCTCGAGCCGCTGGACGCGCCCGGATCGGAGTCCGAGCCGGTGGAGGTCGAGCCGGCGGCGTCCGAGCCTGTGGAGGTGCCCGAGCCGGAGCCGCTGGTGGAGCCCGAGTCCGAGCCGGAGCCCGAGCCTCTGGTGGCACCCGAGCCCGGGCTCGAGCCCGAGCCGCTGGTCGAGCCCGAGTCCGAGCCGACCCCGAGCGACGACGATGCCGGCCACCCCGACATTGCCGACCACCCCGAGACCGACCGGAACGAGGAGGACCGATGACCCCGCGTCGTCGCCGGCTGTCCGCCGCGGGAGCCGTGCTCGCCACGTCCCTCCTGCTCGCGGGCTGCGCCGAGGAGGTGGCGCCGACCCTCGTGGCCGAGCCGCCGCCCGAGTTCGCCCCGCCCGCCGTCTCCGAGGAGCGCGCCCAGGAGGTCCTCGACGAGGTCGA
Source organism: Serinibacter arcticus (assembly GCF_003121705.1). NCBI lineage: Bacteria > Bacillati > Actinomycetota > Actinomycetes > Micrococcales > Beutenbergiaceae > Serinibacter > Serinibacter arcticus. Next base: position 3,978,858 of record NZ_PYHR01000002.1, read on the forward strand.
GGACCAGATCGCCGCCGCTGACGCCGCCGGCGACATCGAGCAGATGCGCGCCAGGGTCGTCGCCCCGGCGATCGACTTCCGGGCGACGCAGTACGCGCTCAACACGGCCACGGGCGGTGCCGACGTCCCGCTACCGCTGACGACGGACTCCGACGTCTTCGTCGTGACGGCGACGGACTCCTGGCCGCGCTCGATCCTCGCGGTCTCCAACCCCGGCGAGGGGAGCACGGTCCGGCTCTACCTCGGCCTGACCCAGAACTCCCCGCGCGAGGACTACCAGCTCGTCAGCTGGTCGCGGCTGCTCCCGGGCGTGGAGACCCCCGTCTTCGCGACGGCGGAGATCGGCTCCGCGCCGGTCACCGCCGACCAGGAGGGGCTCCTGGCGACCCCGGCGGACGCGCTGACCCGGCTGGCGGCCGTGCTCACCGATCCGGCCGACCCCGCGTCGGCGGAGTTCGAGGAGGACCCGTTCCGCCCGTTCCTCACCGCCGAGCTCGACGGCCTGCGGCAGAGCGTCCAGGTGGCGGGCGAGGTCTCCTCGGCCTCGACGCCGGGCGCGCCCGTCTTCGCGATCGCGACCGCCGACGGCGGCGCGCTCGTGATGGGCACCGTCGACTCCACGGTGACGCTGCGCAAGACGATCGAGGGTGCCGAGCTGACGCTCGGCGGTCAGATCGCCGCCCTCGGCGGGGCGGAGCCCGTCGAGGCCGCCGCCGTGGCCACGTACCAGCAGATGGTCACCGTCTACATCCCGCCCGCCGGTGGCGAGCAGACGCAGATGCGGCTCCTCGGGGTCGACCGCGTGCTCGCGTCCGTCACCCGCACCGAGTAGCGACCCGCGCTCGTCCCGGCGAGCGTCACCGGCGAGAGCCGTCCCGTCACCCCCGCACCGTCCGAGAGGTCCCAAGCACGTGAGCCAGCCCCACTTCGATCCGCGCGGCGCCGTCGACCTGTCGTCGCTGCAGAAGCCCACCCCGGCGCAGGAGGCGGCGGCCGCGAAGGCCGCGGCCGCGCGTGCGGCGGTCCCGCCCGGGCTCGTCGTCGATCTGACGCCCGAGTCGTTCCAGACCGTCGTGGAGGGCTCGGCCACCGTGCCGGTCGTCGTCGCGATCGGTGCCAGCCGCACCGCCGCCGGCGAGCAGATGACGCCGCTGCTCGAGCAGGCGGTCGTGCAGTACGGCGGCCGGTTCGTGCTCGCGATCCTCGACGCCGACACCCAGCCCCAGATCGCGCAGGCGTTCGGGGTCGAGGGCGTCCCGTGCGCCGTCGCCGTCATCCAGGGCCAGCCGCTGCCGCTGTTCCAGGGCGCCCCCGCGCCCGAGCAGGTGACGCAGGTGCTCGACCAGGTGCTGGCCGCCGCCGCCCAGGCCGGGGTGACCGGCACGGTGGCCGGTGTCGAGCAGCCCGACGCCGAGCCGCAGGAGGAGCCGGAGCCCGAGCTGCCGCCGCTGTTCGCGGCCGCGTACGAGGCGATCGAGGCGGGCGACTACGACGCGGCCGCCGCGGCCTACCGCCAGGCGCTCAACGAGAACCCCGCCGACAAGGACGCCAAGGCCGGGCTCGGCCAGGTCTCCCTGATGCAGCGCCTGGCGGGGGTGACGGACCCGGTCGCCGACCTCGAGAAGGCGGAGGCGATGGGTCCGCAGGCCGTCGACCTGCAGCTGCACGCCGCCGACATCGAGATGGCGGCCGGACGCGTGGCCGCCGCGTTCGACCGCGTCATCGCCGTCGTCCGCGCCACCGCCGGCGACGAGCGCGAGGCCGCCCGCAAGCGGCTCCTGGAGCTCTTCGAGCTCGTGGACCCGCAGGCCGACGAGCTGAAGGCCGCGCGACGGAACCTGGCGCTCGCACTCTTCTGAGACGCCGGCGAGATCGGTGCGTGCGGGACCCCGGGCGGGGGTCCCGCACCGCTAGGGTCACGTCCATGCACGAGGTCATCGAGGCTCTTCGCCGCGCGGTCGCCGCGGCTCCCCAGGACGTCACGCTTCGCCTGCACCTGGCCGACCAGCTGGTGGCGGTCGGCGACGTCCCGGCGGCGCTGACGGAGATCGCCGTCGCGATCCAGCTGGATCCCGCCGACCCTCGGACCCACGACGCCGTGCGGCGCGCCCTCGACGCCGGGAGCGCGGCTCCCACGACGACGGCCGACCAGGGCCTCGCCCCGTCCGCCCCCGAGCCGCCGGCGCCGACCGCCTCGTCGTCACCGCCCCGCCGCCGTCGTCACCGCCCCCGACCACCCCGCCCGCCGACTTCGACTGGGGACGCGCGGAGTCGGAGCTGCTCGGCGGGACGGACGCGCTCGGTCGGACCGACCCCCTCCTCGCCGGTCGGGACGAGGCGGGTGAGGGCGACGACGCCCCCGCGGACGCGGCGGCGTCGTCCCCGCCGTCGCGGTTCCACATCGCCCCGCCCGACATCACGCTCGCCGACGTGGGCGGCATGCGCGCCGTCAAGGAGCGGCTGAACGCCGCCTTCCTCGCGCCGCTGCGCAACCCGGAGCTGCGCGAGCGGTTCGCCAAGTCGCTGCGCGGCGGGCTGCTGCTCTACGGCCCGCCCGGCTGCGGGAAGACGATGATCGCGCGCGCCCTCGCGGGCGAGCTCGGCGCCCGCTTCCTGTCCGTGGGTCTCACCGACATCCTCGACTCGGCGTACGGGGCGACCGAGCGCAACATCCACGAGATCTTCCAGCTCGCCAGGCGCGAGGCCCCGTGCGTCCTGTTCTTCGACGAGATCGACGCGCTCGGCGGCCGGCGCTCGCAGCGCACCCTCGACTGGACCCGCGGCTCCATCAACCAGCTGCTGACCGAGCTCGACGGCGTGGACGCGCTCAACGAGGGCGTCTTCGTGCTGGCGGCCACCAACCAGCCCTGGGACGTCGACCCCGCGCTCCGTCGCCCGGGGCGTCTGGACCGCACCGTGCTCGTGCTGCCGCCCGACGAGGAGGCGCGCACGTCGGTGATCGCGCACCACCTGCGCGGGCGGCCCGTCGCCGACGACATCGACACCCGGGCCCTCGCCCGCGCCTCGGAGGGCCTCTCGGGCGCCGACCTCGCGCTGGCGTGCGAGAGCGCGACCGAGGTGGCGCTCCTGCACGCCGCCTCGACGGGCCAGGTGCGCGACATCTCCCACGACGACCTGGCCCGCGCGGTCGCCGCGACCCGACCCTCCGTGGGCGCGTGGCTCGACAGCGCCCGCAACGTCGTGATGTTCGGCGACGACGACGGCACGTACACGGAGCTGCGCGCCTACCTGAAGAAGGTGAAGCGGCTGTGACGCACCCCGACGCCCTGGTGCTCGCCCGCGCGTACGCCGACGGCGGGCGCTGGCAGGACAGCCTGCGCGAGGTCGCGGCCGTGCTGGCCGCCGACCCGCGCGACGTCGACGCCCTGCTGCTGGCGTCGCGGGCCCACCTCGCGCTCGAGGAGACGGAGCAGGCGCTGGCCGCCGCGCAGGCCGCCGGACGCCTCGATCCCACCTCACCGGCCCCGGCCATGAACGCCGCGCTGGCGCTCTCGGCGCTGCGGCGACCGAAGGAGGCGCGGGAGGCGGCGGACCGCGCCGTCGCGATCGCCCCGAACCTCGTCACCGCCCACCTGGTGCGGATCGACGTCGAGACGTCGGCCCGGAGCTTCTCGCGCGAGGCCGACGCCTCGGGTCAGGCGGCGCTGCGGCTGGCCCCGAACGATCCGGCGGTCCACGTCGCCCTCGGCAACCTCGACCTGGCGCGCGGCCAGGCCCACCTGGCGCGGATGTCCTACGAGCAGGCCCTGCGTCTGGACCCGGACAACCGGGCGGCGCAGTACAACCTGGCGCTGGCGGCGTCGGGCCGGGTGAACGGGATGCCGGACGCCGTGCGGCACCTGCGCCAGCTGCTGCGCGCCGACCCGAGCGAGGGGAGCTACGAGCTCCTGCTGCGGCGGAGCCTGTTCACCGTGGTGACGACGGCTGTCGCCCTCACCCTGATGGCCACCCTGTTCCTGCTCCCCGGGGGCGGTCGCGCGGCCCCGTCCGGCGCCCTCGTCGGCGTCGTCCTCCTGCTCTGCCTGCTCCTGCAGGGCGGCGCGCTGGTGTGGATCCGCCGGACGGTTGGACCGGCGGCACTCAGCGTCCTCCGCGACCGCGGCTGGCGCCGGACGCTGCTGGTCGTCGCCGCGGTCGCGATCGCCGCGGCCGACGTCGCGCTCGCCGTCGCCGTCGGGGTGCCGCCCCCGGGGCGCAGCGGGCTGGTCGGCGGGGCCGCGACGCTCACGTTCCTCGCCCTGGTGGCGATGATCCCGAGCGCGGCGAACCGGCGGCGCTGACGTCTCCGTCCGCGCCGCCGGTCCGCGAGGCCCGCGCTGCTACCGCTCGGGTGTGAGCCAGATGGCGCCGAGCGCCGGGACCCGGATGGTCGCGGAGTGCGACCGACCGTGGTGCGGCTGGTCGTGCGCCTCGACGCCGCCGAGGTTGCCCACGTCGTAGCCGCCGTAGACCCCCGCGTCCGTGTTGAGCACCTCGCGCCAGCGGCCGCCGAACGGCAGCCCCACGCGGTAGTCCTCGTGCGTCTGGCCCGAGAAGCTCTGGACGACCACGACGACGTCGTCGCCGTCGGTCCGCAGGTAGGCCAGGACGTTGTGGTCGCCGTCGTTCGCGTCGAGCCACTGGAAGCCGGCGGGCGAGAAGTCGTCGGCCCACAGCGCGGGGTGGGCGCGGTAGAGCTCGTTCAGCCGGCGGACGAGCTCGGCGACGCCGTGGTGGCCGCCGTCGTCCATGTGGCCCCAGTCCAGGCCGCGGTCCTCGTTCCACTCGGCCTGCTGGGCGAACTCCTGGCCCATGAACAGCAGCTGCTTGCCCGGGTGGGACCACTGGTAGGACAGCAGACCGCGCACCCCGGCCAGCTTGGTCCGGTGGTCGCCGGGCATCTTGCCGTAGAGCGAACCCTTCCCGTGCACGACCTCGTCGTGGCTCAGCGGCAGCAGGAACTGCTCCGAGAACGCGTACACCAGCGAGAACGTCAGCTCGCCGTGGTGGTAGCGGCGGTTGACCGGGTCCTCGGAGAGGTAGTGGAGGGTGTCGTTCATCCAGCCCATGTTCCACTTCAGGCCGAACCCGAGACCCCCGGCGCTCGTCGGCGTCGTGACGCCGGGGAAGGAGGTGGACTCCTCCGCGATCATCACGGAGCCGGGCGCGACGCGGTAGGCGACGGCGTTGGCCTCCTGCAGCAGGGAGATCGCCTCGAGGTTCTCCCGCCCGCCGTAGACGTTGGGCTCCCACTCGCCGGCCTCGCGCGAGTAGTCGAGGTAGAGCATGGAGGCGACGGCGTCCACGCGCAGGCCGTCGACGTGGAACTCCTGCAGCCAGTAGGCCGCGTTGGCGACGAGGAAGTTGCGCACCTCGGTCCGCCCGAAGTTGAACACCAGCGTGCCCCAGTCCTTCTGCTCGCCGCGGCGGGGGTCCGGGTGCTCGTAGAGCGCGGTGCCGTCGAAGTTCGCCAGCGCCCAGGAGTCCTTCGGGAAGTGCGCGGGGACCCAGTCGAGGATGACGCCGATGCCGGCCTGGTGGAGGCGGTCGATGAGGTACCGCAGCTCGTCGGGGTCGCCGAACCGCGCCGTCGGGGCGTAGTAGGACGTGACCTGGTAGCCCCAGGAGCCGCCGAACGGGTGCTCGGCCAGCGGCATCAGCTCGACGTGCGTGAAGTTGAGCCAGCCGAGGTACTCCACGAGCTGGTCGGCGGCGTCGCGGTAGGACAGGCCCTTCTTCCAGGACCCGAGGTGGACCTCGTAGATCGACATCGGGCCGGAGTGGGGGTCCGTGGCGGCGCGGCGCTCCATCCACGCGCCGTCCTCCCAGGTGTAGCGGTCCTGCGCGACGACGGACGCGGTGGACGGAGGCACCTCGGTGGCGCGGGCCATCGGGTCGGCCTTCTCGTGCCAGGAGCCGTCGGCGTAGCGGATCTCGTACTTGTAGCGCGAGCCGACGCCGGCGCCGGGGACGAAGACCTCCCACACGCCCGTCGACCCGAGCGAGCGCATCGAGCCCGCGGGCCCGTCCCAGCCGTTGAAGTCGCCGATCACGCGCACGGCGGCGGCGTTCGGGGCCCAGACGGCGAACGAGGCGCCGTGCACCTCACCGAGCGCGGACGGGAAGGTCCGCACGTGGGCGCCGAGCACCTCCCACAGCCGCTCGTGGCGACCCTCCGCGAGGAGGTGGCGATCGACGTCACCGAGCGTGGGCAGGAAGCGGTAGGGGTCGTCGGTGATGGTCGCGGCGCCGTCGTAGACGACCTCGATCCGGTAGTCGGGGACGACTTCGGAGGCGTGCGTGGCGACCCAGATGCCGTCCAGCTCGTGCTCGGCGGGGACATCGACGATCTCGCCGCTCTCCTCCAGCACGCGGTAGGTGACGGAGGAGGCCAGCGGCCGACGGGTGCGGAAGGTCACGACGCCGTCGGCCAGGTGGGCGCCGAGCACGTCGTGGGGGAGCGCGAACTCCCCGCGCCCGACGGCGCCGAGCACGGCGTGGTCGACGGGCTGCGGCTGGGGGCGTGGTGCGGACATGACGGCTCCGTCGGTCGGGGGGTGGACGAGCGGGGCGCCGGTGGGCACGACGTCGTGCTCCGGCTCGGGCTCGGTCGGCTCGGGCGTGATGGGCTCGGTGGCTGAGGCGGCCCCGACGGGGCCGAGCAGGCGGTGCAGCGCGGCGAGCGGGATGCCGAGCCAGTCGGGGCGGTTGCGGTGCTCGTAGACCGCCTCGTAGAGCGCCTTGTCGAGCTCGAGCCCGCGCAGCAGCGGCCCCAGCAGCGAGGCCGTGTCGGTACCGGCGGCCGCGGCGTAGCCCTGCAGGAACGCGCCCTGCGCGGCGGCGACCCAGTCGCGCGCCGAGAACGCCTCGTCCTGCGCGGCCAGTTCGGCGCTGCCACCGGCGTAGTCCAGGGAGCGCATCATCCCGGCGACGTCGCGCATCGCCAGGTCGGGGAGCGACCGCTCCGCGAGCGGGCGCAACGGCTCGCCCTCGAAGTCGATCGCGACCCAGTCCTGACCGTGGTGCAGGACCTGGCCGAGGTGGTAGTCGCCGTGGATCCGCTGGAGGTCGGGCCAGTGCTCGAGGTGGTCGAGCTCGGTCAGCGCCCGGTCGACCGCGGGGCCGAGATCGGCCAGCGCCGGGACCTCGGCGACGGCGGCCGTCGCCCGGGCCCGGATGCTCGCCAGCACGCGGGCGCGCTGCTGCTCGTCGACGGGGGCGCTGCCGAAGGCGCGGACGAGACCGCGGTGGATGCCCGCCGTCGCGACGCCCAGCCGCCTGGCCGGCTCGGAGAAGTCCTCCCCGGCCGCGGCGGCGCGCGTGGCGACGCGCCACGCGTCCTCCACCCCCGGCAGGAACTCCTGCGCGAACGCGAGGTCGCCGGCGACGTCGGTGCCGGTGGCGGGGTCCTCCCACGCGCCGCTGACGTGCCCGAAGACCGCCGGGACGTAGGGCGAGCCGTCGGCGCTCAGCGCGCCGGCCACCACGACGTCGGGGTTGTCCCCGGCCGCAAGGACCCGGAACACCTTGACCATGACGGACGGCATCACCGTCTGCGTGGGCTCGGAGACGAGCGTGCAGATGAGGGAGGTGTTGGACTGCTCGCCCGACAGCACGGTGTGCCGTGCCAGCCGCAGGTGGCTCGCGTCGCCGGGGGTGTGTCCGACCACGCGAGGCTCGGGGGTGTGGCTGGTGGAGGTGTGCTGCGCCTGCGCCCGCCCGGTGAGGAGGTCGACGAACGCCGCCGCGAACACGGGGTCGTGGCAGCCGTCGTAGACCCAGCGCTCGCCGAGCACACCGTGCTCGGCCCGGCCGACCAGGGCGTGCGCCAGCTCGGGCGCCTCGGTGGCGCGGTAGGTGAGCGGCACCTGGTAGACGACGGGGGCGGAGCCGCCCTCGTCGGCCACCACGAGCACCTGCACGCCGACCTCGCCTGCGGGGTCGTCGAGGCGGTAGCCGCCGACGACGCGCAGCCGCGGCGTGCTGCCCTTGGCCGCGTACCAGCGCTGCGACGGCATCCACGGCGTGAGCAGGTCGATCTTGCTCGGCTCGAGCGTGGTGCGGTGGATCTCAGCCACGGGTGACCTCCAGCCAGAAGAAGTCGCGGGAGCCGAACGTCATCATCACGGCGCCGCCGCCCTCGGGGTGGGGGACCACGGGCGGGAAGCTCGACCCGCCGAAGAGGTCGGTCAGCGAGGCGTCGCTCGTGTCGGGCAGCCTGACCGTGGCCGTGCGGGGCGTGTTCGCGAGGTTGGCCACGCACAGCACCGTCTCGCCGTCGCGCCCGGGCTCGCGGCGCAGGAAGGCCAGCACCGACTCCTCGTCGCACGGCAGCGGGATGAACTCGCCGTGCCCGAAGACGGGGTGCGCCCGACGGACCGCGAGCAGGCCGCGGATCCAGTGCAGCAGCGACGTCGGCTGCGCCTGGTTGGCCTCCACGTTGACGGAGTTGTAGTGGTAGACGAGCGACTGCACGAGCGGCAGGTAGAGCTTGCCGGGATCCGCCGTCGAGAACCCCGCGTTGCGGTCAGGGGTCCACTGCATCGGCGTGCGCACGCCGTCGCGGTCGGGCAGCCAGATGTTGTCGCCCATCCCGATCTCGTCGCCGTAGTACAGGCACGGGCTCCCGGGCAACGACATCAGCAGCGAGTGCGCCAGCTCGATCTCGGCGCGGCTGTTGTTGAGCAGCGGGGCGAGGCGACGGCGGATGCCGACGTTCGCCCGCATCCGCGGGTCCTCCGCGTACCAGCCGTACATCGCGGCGCGCTCGTTCGTGGAGACCATCTCGAGCGTGAGCTCGTCGTGGTTGCGCAGGAAGGTGCCCCACTGCGCGCCGACCGGGATGTCCGGCGTCTCCGCGAGGATCTCGCGGATGTTGGTCGCGCGCTGGTCGCGCAGCGCGTAGTAGATGCGCGGCATGACGGGGAAGTGGAAGCACATGTGGCACTCGGGGCGCTCGGCGGTGCCGTAGTAGGCCACCACGTCCTGCGGCCACTGGTTGGCCTCGGCCAGGAGCAGCGTGCCGGGCGCCTCGGAGTCCACGAGCGCGCGCAGGTCCGCGAGGAACTCGTGCGTGCGCGGGAGGTTCTCGCAGTCGGTCCCCTCCTCCTCGAACAGGTAGGGCACGGCGTCGAGGCGGAAGCCGTCCACGCCGGTCCGCATCCAGAACCGGACGACGTCGAACATCGCCTCCTGGACGTCGGGGTTCTCGAAGTTGAGGTCGGGCTGGTGGGAGAAGAACCGGTGCCAGAAGTACTGCTTGCGCACCGGGTCGAACGTCCAGTTGGACGTCTCCGTGTCGATGAAGATGATGCGCGCGTCCGCGTACTCGGTGTTGTCGTCGCGCCACACGTAGTAGTCGCCGAACGGCCCCGTGGGGTCGTTGCGGGAGGCCTGGAACCACGGGTGGGCGTCGCTGGTGTGGTTCATCACCAGGTCGATCACGATCCGCATGCCGCGGGCGTGGATCTCGTGCACGAGCTGCTCGAAGTCCTCGATCGAGCCGTACTGGCTCGCGACCGACGTGTAGTCGGCGACGTCGTACCCGCCGTCGCGCAGCGGGGAGGGGAAGAACGGCGGCAGCCAGAGGCAGTCCACACCGAGCCACTGCAGGTAGTCCAGGCGCCGGATCAGGCCCTGGATGTCGCCGGAGCCTGACCCGTTGGTGTCGTCGAACGCGCGCAGCACGACCTCGTAGAAGACCGCGGTGCGGTACCACTCGGGGTCGGGGGAGCGCGTGTCGAGCGGCGTCGTGCGCTCGATGGGGGCGGTCACGGGTTCACCACCAGGACGTGGGCGACGGCGCCGCGCGGGTCGAGCTTCACGTAGTTCTCCCTGCCCCACTCCCAGCTCGCGCCGGTGATCTCGTCGACGACGGTGAGTCTCGTCCCGGCGTTCGACCCCGTCAGGCCGAGCGCGGACAGGTCGAGGCTGACCACGCCCTCGCGGGTCGTGAACGGGTCGAGCGTGAGGACGACGAGCACCGTGTCGGCCTTCCCGGTCGGGCTGTGCTCGGCGCTCAGGTGCTTGGAGAACGCGAGGATGGCGTCGTCCGACGTCGGGTGCACCACCAGGTTGCGCAGCTGCTGCAGCGCGGGGTGGCGGCGGCGGACGTCGTTGAGGACGCCGAGCAGCCGGGAGATGCCCAGCTCGTCGGCGCGCGCCCAGGGACGGTCGACGTACTGGTACTTCTCGTTGTCGATCTGCTCCTGGGCGCCGGGCCTGGGCACGTTCTCGACGAGCTCGTAGCCGGCGTAGATGCCGTACGTGGGCGCGGACAGCGCCGCCAGGGCGGCCCGGATCGCGAACGCCGCGACGCCGCCCTGCTGCATGTACGGCGTGAGGATGTCGTGCGTCGTGGGCCAGAACGACGGGCGCATGAGCGCCGCGGAGTCGCCCGAGACCTCGCGCAGGTACTCCTCGACCTCGGCCTTGGTGTTGCGCCAGGTGAAGTACGTGTAGGACTGGTGGAAGCCGACGGCCGCGAGGGTGCGCATCATCGCCGGGCGCGTGAACGCCTCGGACAGGAAGATGACGTCGGGGTGGGCGGCCCGGATCTCGGTGAGGATCCGCTCCCAGAAGTCCAGCGGCTTGGTGTGCGGGTTGTCGACGCGGAACGCCGTCACCCCGTGGCGGATCCAGGTCAGCAGCACGTCGCGGATCGCGACGTAGATGCCCTCGGGGTCGTTGTCGAAGTTCAGGGGGTAGATGTCCTGGTACTTCTTGGGCGGGTTCTCGGCGTAGGCGATCGACCCGTCCGCGCGGGTGGTGAACCACTCGGGGTGCTCGGTGACCCAGGGGTGGTCGGGGGAGGCCTGCAGCGCGATGTCCAGCGCGACCTCGAGGTCGAGCTCCCGCGCCCGCGCCACGAAGGCGTCGAAGTCGTCGAAGTCACCCAGGTCGGGGTGGATCGCGTCGTGCCCGCCCTCGGCGGCGCCGATGCCGTACGGCGAGCCGGGGTCGCCCGGCGAGGTGACGAGCGTGTTGTTCGGGCCCTTGCGGTTCGTCGTGCCGATCGGGTGGATCGGGGTGAGGTAGACGACGTCGAAGCCCATCTCGGCGATCGCCGGCAGCCGCTCGGCCGCCGTCGCGAAGGTCCCCGAGGTCCACTCGCCGGTGACGGGGTCCTGCGTGGCGCCCTCGGAGCGCGGGAACAGCTCGTACCAGGCGCCCGACAGGGCGCGCACGCGGTCCACGCGCAGCGGGTACGCGGCGCTCGGCGTCACGGACTCGCGCAGCGGGGCGGCGGCCAGGATCGCGGTGACCGCGCCGGTGCGGGCGGCGGCGAGCCGGGTCAGCGCCGGCACCGCGAGGTCGCGGAGCGTCGCGGCAGCGGTGTCGAGGACGTCGCGATCGGCGGCGTCCGCGGCCGCGGCGACCGCGCGGTCGAGCAGCAGCGCGCCCTCGGTGAGCATGAGCTCGACGTCGATGCCCGCGGGCACCTTGATGTCCGCGTCGTGCGTCCAGGTGCCCCACGGGTCCGACCACCCCTCGACGTGGAACGTCCAGTCACCCTCGGCGTCGGGCACGAGGGTGCCGGTCCACAGGTCGAGGCCGGGGTTCACGCACGTCATGGTCGAGGCGGAGGCGACCGTGCCGTCGGGCCGGGTCAGCACGAGCGTCGCGGAGACGGCGTCGTGTCCTTCGCGGAAGACGGTGGCCCGGGTGGGGACCACCTCACCGACGACGGCCTTGGTGGGCCAGCGTCCGTTCTCGGCGGTCGGGGCGACGTCCACCACCGGGATGCGTCCGATGGGGGTGTGCGGCGTGGGCAACGGAGTCGTCGAAGTCACGGTACGAACCTAGTGGCGTCCGTGGCCCGGGTCACCCATCGAGCCACGCGCGCGTCAGGCCGCAGGGGTCGTCAGGGGACGTCGGGCGCTGTCCGGGGAGGGTTGCGACCGTCGCGCCCGCCGGTCTCGAGCAGGGCGAGATAGCGCTCGCGGACGTCGACGACCTGGTGCAGCTGGCGCCCGACGTCCTCGACGAACTCGGTCCGGTAGACCGCGTCGACCTGGACGTTGATGCCGTAGTAGAGGCCGCTGAACGTGGCCAGCGCGCCGGCCACGCGCAGCAGCGTCTGGTCGAGCACGAGGTCGACGTCGCCGAACCCCAGGGGCTCCGAGAAACTCCCGCCGCCGACGTCCCACAGGCCCCGCACCTCGGGGGTGATCGCGAGCACCCCCACCATCACGAAGAACGCGAACGTCGCGAGGCTGACGACGAGGATCTGCAGGAGCTGGGTGGTGGCGATCATCGCGACGACGTTGGTGCGCTGGCGTGGCGTGAAGGTCGCGGCGGGGTCGTCACCGGGACGGGAGGCGTGGACGCCCTCGAGCACGGCGTCAGCCTCGCGGCGCGAGCCCGAGGTCGCCAGCGCGACGATGATCAGGACGAAGAACCCCGCGAGGGCGAAGTCGGCCTGGTCGGAGATGCGGTCGAAGACCTGCCACACCTCGGTGGTGAAGAACAGCACGATCGAGAAGATGACGATGAGGGGCAGGAGCCGCACGAGCCGGCGCAGCGACTGGCCCAGCTCCGTGGCCACGCGCATCACGCCCCAGCCGAGCGTGGACAGCAGGCCCAGCCCGACGACGAACCGCACGATCGCGAGCACCAGCAGGTTGACGACGATGGTGACCAGCCCCGTCACCCAGTCGTTGCCGCCGAGCAGCCACGAGGTGACGGCCGGTGCGAGCACGAAGAACGCCAGCTCCGGCCGCCCCACGTCCTGGGGCAGCTGGTTCCACGGCCGGCCCCTGACCAGGTTGAGCAGCGCGTACAGCCCCGCGACGGCGACGAGCGCCCCCGCGGACGCGGCGACGTTCTGCTGCCAGGACCAGGTCGTGTTCAGCACGCCGACGGTGCCGAAGAGCAGGAACACCAGCAGGAACGGAGCGCTGCGGCCGAACACGTCGCGGCGCAGGCTGTGACCGTCCACGAGGAGCGGCAGCCCGTGCCGGCGGAAGAACCGCTCGCACTGCGTCAGCGTGAGGGTGGGGACGTCGGTCATGGTGGGCAGATCCTACGGCCGGCCGGCGACCGCCCGATCAGCGGGAGAGGTAGAACCGGATGCTCAGCGGCTCGACCGGGACCACCGTGCCGGCGTCGGGGAACGCGCCGTCGACGACCGCGCTCTCGTGGCGCTCGCGCGGGCTCTCCCACACCGAGTCCCAGACCAGCTCCCAGCCCTGCGTGCGCGAGGGCGCGAGGGCGACGTCGACGTCGTTCAGGGCCCCGTTGACGACGACGAGAAGGTCGCGGCGCACGGGGGCGGCGACACCCTCGGCCGAGCGCGGGTTCGCGGCGGCGCCCCCGGCCCGGCGCATCTGGAGCACGCGCCGGTAGGGGTTGTGCCACGCGGAGCCCTCGACGGCGGCGCCGTCCTCGCCGAACCAGGCGAGGTCGATGAACGGGTCGTTGGAGCGGGGCCGGCCGTAGGCGAAGCGGGTCGGGCGCATCACCGGGTGGGCGTGCCGCAGCTCGAGGAGGTGGCGCGCGGTCTCGAGCAGGTCGTCCTGCCAGCCCGTGCGCTCCCAGTCCACCCAGGAGATGGGGGAGTCCTGGCAGTAGGCGTTGTTGTTGCCCTGCTGCGTGCGGCCGAACTCGTCTCCGGCCGTGAGCATCGGCGTCCCGGCCGAGACCAGCAGCGTGCCCAGAACGTTCCGGATGGAGCGACGGCGCACGGGCCGCAGCTCCGACCCGGGGGAGCCGGACTCCACCCGCCCCTCGACGCCGTGGTTCCAGGAGAGGTTGTTGTCGCTGCCGTCGCGGTTGTCCTCGCGGTTGGCGCCGTTGTGCTTGTGGTCGTAGGTGACGAGGTCGGCGAGCGTGAACCCGTCGTGCGCCGTGACGTAATTGATGCTCGCCGTCGGCCCGCGGTCGAACCGGTGGAACATGTCGGCCGACCCGGACAGGCGGGTGGCGAGGTCGCGGAGGTCGTGCGGCGTGCCGTGCCCACCCTGGGCCAGCGCCTTCGCGTCGGCCAGCCAGAACCGCCGCACGCTGTCGCGGTAGCGGTCGTTCCACTCGTGCATCGGCGGCGCGAACTCCCCGGTCCGCCAGCCCGAGGGGCCGACGTCCCACGGCTCGGCGACGAGCTTGACGTCCGCGAGCACCGGATCGCTCGCGAGCGCGACGAGGAAGGGGTGGTCGGGCTCGAACTCGCCGGCCTTGCGCCCGAGCGTCACCGCGAGGTCGAACCGGAAGCCGTCCACGCCGATCTCGCCGGCCCAGTAGCGCAGGGAGTCCAGCGTCAGCTGCACCACCCGCTGCCGGCGGAAGTCGAGCGAGTTCCCGGTGCCGGTGACGTCGGCGTACCGGGCGGGGGTCCCGCCGTCGTGCAGGTAGTAGCCCGTGTTGTCCAGACCGCGCCAGCTCAGCAGCGGACCGTCCAGCCCGCCCTCGCACGTGTGGTTGTAGACGACGTCGAGCACGACCTCGATGCCGGCGGCGTGCAGCGCGTCGACCATCGCGCGCACCTCCGCGACGACGGCCTCGGCCCCGGCATCGCGGGAGGCCCGGGTGGCGTAGCTCGGCTCGGGTGCGAAGTAGCTGAGCGTGGAGTAGCCCCAGTAGTTCGGCAGGTCGCGCGCAGCGATCGCGTGCTCGGTGGCGAACGCATGGATCGGCAGGAGCTCGATCGTGGTGACGCCGAGCCGTCGCAGGTGCTCGATGACCGCGGGGTGGGCGAGGCCGGCGTAGGTGCCGCGCAGCTCCGGCGGCAGGTCGGGGTGCAGCAGCGTGAAGCCGCGCACGTGCGCCTCGTAGATCACGGTGCGCGACCACGGGACGCGGGGCCGGGCGGCCAGGCGCTCCGCCGTCGCGACCGGGTCGCTCGCGGGCAGCACGACGCCGTGCGGCACGAACGGCGCGCTGTCGCGGTCGTCGCGGACCTCCAGCCCGTGATGGGTCGCGGCGGCGTCGGTGACGTGGTGGCCGAAGATCTCCGGGACGTAGGAGACCTCACCCGTCAGCGCGCGGGCGTACGGGTCCAGCAGCAGCTTGTCCGGGTTGTGGAGCTGACCCGCCGCCGGGTTCCACTCGCCGTGCACGCGCAGCCCGTAGCGGGTGCCCGCGGACACGTCGGGCACGTGCGCGTGCCAGAGGCCGTGGCGGGCGCGCAGCAGTCCGGTGCGGCGCTCGCCGTCCTCGCCCAGGAGGACGAGATCCACGGCGGAGGCCTGCGAGGCGAGCACGACGACGTCGACACCGTCGCCGACGACGTGCACGCCCAGGCGCGCCAGGCTGCGGGCCCCGCGCGAGGCGGCCGAGGCCGGCGTCGTGGCGGTGGGGCTGGGGTCGGGGACGGGCGCGGTGGAGGTCATGGCGGCGTCATTTTCCCACTCCGGCAGGGGTGCTGAGCGCCACGTCCGACCGCCGGGCGGGTCACCGCGGGGATCGGGGGTGGCAGGCTAGGGGGATGCGCGTCGTCGTTCTCCTCAAGCAGGTCCCCGACATCACCTCCGAACGGTCCCTGGGGCCCGACGGACGCCTGGTGCGGGAGCCGAGCCTCGCCGTCCTCAACGAGCTCGACGAGGGGGCGCTCGAGACGGCCCTGCGGGCCGCGGACGCCCTCGGGGGCGACGTCGTCGCGATCACGATGGGTCCCGAGCAGGCGTCCGCCGCCACCCGCAAGGCCCTCCAGGTCGGGGCGTCGCTCGGGATCCACCTGTGCGACGACGCGTTCGCGGGCTCCGACGTCGTGGGCACCGCCCGGGCGCTGGCCGCGACGGTCCGCCTGCTGGAGGCCGAGGACGACGCCGAGCCGGTCGGCCTGGTCGTCGCCGGGATGTCGGCGCTGGACGGCCTCGGCTCGGTCGTCCCGGCACTGGTGGCCGCGGAGCTCGGCCGCCCGATCGCCTCGTTCGTCTCCGAGGTCGCGGTGGCCGACGGCGGCGGCGCGGTCCTCGCGCTGCGCGAGACCGAGGACGGGGCCGAGCGCCTGAGCGTCCCGCTGCCCGCCGTCGTCTCCGTCACCGACACCATCGCGGCGCTGCGCGTGCCGAGCTTCGCCACCATGCTCGCGGCGCGCAAGGCGACGCTGCGCACGCTGACCGCCGCCGACCTCGGGCTCGAGCCCGCCGCCGTCGGACTCGCGGGCGCCCGCGTCCGCGTCACCGAGGCCGCCCCGCGGCCGCCCCGGCCCCCGGTCACCGTCCTGCCCGACGACGGCAGCGCCGGTCAGGCCCTCGTCGACCTGCTGCTCGCACGCGGCCTGGTGGAGGTGTCCGCATGAGCGCCGTGACCGTCGCCGTGACGGCGACCGACCCCGACCGCGCCGCGGCGCTCGCGGCCCTGGCCGCCCCGGCCGGCGACGTCACCGTCGTCGGCCTCGACCCCACGTGGACCTCCGCGCGGCAGGCCGCCGCGCTGGTCGACCACCAGCGGACGTCCGGCTCGGACGTGCTCGTGCTCGCCTCGAGCCACCAGGCCAAGGAGGTCGCCGCGCTGGCGGCGCACGCGCTCGGCGCCGGCCTGCTCGTGGACGTGCACGCGGTGGCGCGCACGGCTGACGCCGTCGTCGGCCACAAGCGCGAGCTCGGTGGCACCTGGGACGTCACGTGCACCGCCGCCGGCCCCGTCGTCGTGCTCGCCAAGCCCGGTCCCGTCGACGCGGGCGTCGTCGAGGTCACGCTCCTGGCCGCCCCGCCGAGATCGACGGGGACGTCGAGGTGCTCGAGCGCGTGCCGCACGCCTCCGACGGCCGGCCGTCGCTCGCCGACGCCACGATCGTCGTCGCCGGCGGCCGTGGGCTCGAGGGCGACCTGTCGCCCGTCCGGGCGCTCGCCGACGCCCTGGGTGGCGCGGTGGGCGCGACCCGCGACATCGTCGAGGAAGGCTGGATCGGGCACGAGACGATGGTCGGCCAGACCGGCACGATGATCGCGCCGCGCCTGTACGTCGGCGCCGGCATCTCCGGGGCGCCGCACCACCGCCTGGGGATGCAGGCGGCCGAGGTCATCGTCGCGATCAACCTCGACGCCGACGCCCCGATCATGGAGATCGCGGACGTCGCGATCGTGGGTGACGCGGCCGCCGTCCTGACCCAGGTCGTCGACGCGCTGGCCGCGCGCCGCGCGCACTGACGGACGCGACCCCGTGACCGAGGACCTGCGGATCACGGGCTCCGTCGTCGTCCCCGGGTCGGAGCTGACCGAACGGTTCTCGCGCTCGTCGGGACCCGGCGGGCAGGGCGTGAACACCGCCAGCAGCCGGGTCGAGCTGCTCCTGGACGTCGCGGCCTCGCCGTCGCTGCCGGAGCCGCTGCGCGCCCGCCTCCTGGAGCGGCTCGCCCCGAGGCTGGTCGACGGCGTGGTGACCGTCGTGGCGAGCGAGCACCGCAACCAGCTCGCCAACCGCCGGGCCGCGCACGTCCGCCTGACGGCGCTGCTGCGCGACGCCGCCGCCCCACCGGGGCCCCGTCGTCGCCCCACGCGTGCGACGCGCGGCTCGCAGGAGCGCCGCCTGACCGGCAAGAAGCAGCGGGGTGAGATCAAGCGGGGTCGGCAGGGCAGGAGTGGCGGCCGCGGCTCCTTCCTAGACTGACCGGGTGACCTACCTCGACCACGCCGCCACCACCCCGGTGCTGCCGAGCGCCCTGGAGGCGTTCGTCCGGGAGGCGTCGCGGCTCGGGAACCCGTCCTCGCTGCACTCCGACGGCCGCCGGGCGCGCGCCGTGCTCGAGACCTCGCGCGAGCGGATCGCGCACGCGCTCGGGGCCGAGAGCGCCGAGGTGATCCTCACGGCCGGTGGCTGCGAGGCCGACACGCTCGCCGTCGTCGGCGCGGCCAGGGCCGCGCGCCGCGCGGACCCGGGTCGGACGCGGGCGGTCACCTCCGCCGTCGAGCACCACGCCGTGCTCGAGTCGGTGCACGCGCTGGCCGACGAGGGCGGGGAGGCCGTGCTGGTACCCGTCGGCGCCGACGGCGTGATCGACCTGGCCGCCCTGGAGGCTGAGATCGCCGAGCACGCCGCGCGCACCGGCGTGGTCAGCGTGATGTGGGCCAACAACGAGACCGGCGCCATCCAGCCGGTGGCCGAGGTCGTGGAGCTCGTCCGGCGCCACGGCGGCAACGCGGTCGCCGTCCACTCCGACGCGGTCCAGGCCGTCGGGCACGTCCCGGTCGACTTCGGCGCGAGCGGGCTGGACGCCCTCAGCCTCTCGGGTCACAAGCTCGGCGCCCCCGCGGGGATCGGCGCGCTGCTCGCGCAGCGCACGCTGCCGCTCGCGCCGGTGGTCCTCGGCAGCGGTCAGGAGCGTGGGGTGCGCTCGGGCACGGTGCCCGTGGCGCTCGCGACCGCGCTCGCCGTCGCCGTCGAGCACGCGGTCGCCACGCTCGAGGCCGAGCGCGCGCGGCTCGTCCCGCTGCGCGACGAGCTCGCCGCCGGCGTGCTGGCCCTCGTCCCGGGCGCGCGGCTCAACGGGCCCGTCGGCCCGGCGGCCGGGGACGGCGGCGGCCGCCTGCCGGGGCACGTGCACCTGACCTTCCCCGGCGCCGACGTCGACGCGCTGCTGTTCGTGCTCGACGCCGCCGGGATCTCCGCCTCGGCGGGGGCGGCGTGCGTGGCCGGGGTGACCCAGCCCTCGCACGTGCTGCTCGCGGCGGGCGACGACGAGCGCGACGCCCGCAGCGTGCTGCGGCTCACGCTCGGCTCGACCACGACGGCGGACGACGTGGCGCGCGTGCTCGCGGTGCTGCCCGACGCCGTCGAGCGCGCCCGGTCGGCCGGACGCGTCGCGGCCAGGCGCGGCTGAGGAACGGGCCGCCGCACGCGGTCGGCCGGTGAGTGGGTCGGCCGGTCAGTCGCCGTCGACCTGCGGCGCGGGCTCGCGGTGGCGCGACAGGGCCGGCGTCCAGCCCTCGCGGCGCCGCGCGACGCCGCGGGCGGCGCTGGTGAGGGTGTCGGCGCCCGACCAGGTCGGGTCGACGCCGAGGAGGTCGTGAGCCTTGGTGGTGTCGAGCACGGGCGCGGCCTGCAGCGCGGTGAGCCACTCGGGGCGGGCGCGCACGACGCGGGTCCACCACGCGGCCTCGTGGCTGACGCGCGCGATCTGCTCGGGGACGGTGACGACGCGCTCGGCGCCGAGGGCGGCCGCGACCTCCTCGACGTGGAGCACGTCGGGCGAGGCGATGTTGTAGGCGCCCGGGGCGCGGCGCTCGATCGCGGAGAGGTACGCGGCGGCGACGTCGTCGGCGTGGGAGACCTGCAGCCGGAGTCCCTCGGGCCACAGCAGCAGCGGCACGGTCCGGCCGAGGCCGACCCGGGGCACCAGCGGGCCGACGTAGCGGCGCACGAGCGCGGCGCCGGCCGCCTCCTGCAGCACGACGCCGGCGCGCATCCTGGTGACGACGACGTCCGGGTACCGGCGCGAGAACTCGTCCGCCAGCCGCTCCATCCCGACCTTGTCCTGCGACAGGGTGACGCCGGCGACGCCGTCGGTCGGCCAGGACTCGTCCCGCGGCTCCTCGCCGTAGGAGGGCGCGTAGACGCTCGCGCACGAGGCGAGCACGACCTGGTGGGCCCGGGCCGCGGCGCGCAGCACGCCGCGGGTGAGGGCGACGTTCGCCTCGGTGGCGACGGACGACCGGCGCGCGGTCGACCAGGCGAGGTGCACGACCGCGTCGGCCCCGGCCGCGAGGGCGGCGAGCCGCTCGGCGTCGGGCGACCCGGCCGGGGCACCGGCGTCGAGCGCGTGGTGGGCGACGTGCGCGACCCCCTCGGGTGCGGGCAGGCGGCCCGGTCCACGCCGCGAGACGGCGTCCACGTGGGTGACGCTGCTCCGACCGGCCACGGCGCGCAGCAGGGCGGTCCCGGTGTTCCCGGTGGCTCCGACGACGACGATTCTCATGGCTCTAGCCTTCCATGTCGGCGTAGCGCAGGTGCACGTCCAGCGGCGTCACCTCGGGCCCGATGCGGAGGTCGGCGATCGCGCCGGCGTCGCGCAGCGTGTGCAGCTCCGCGGTGACGCGCTCGCGCAGCGCCCAGGGGTCGATGGTGTTGATGTAGATCTTCGTGCCGCCCTCGAACCCGGCCGGGACCTGGAGCCGCCACTTCAGGACGATGCGCCACGGCATCGGCTCGGACACGTCCGGCGGCCGGTGGTGCCACTCCTCGTTGGTGGCGACCTGCGCCCCGGTGGCGGCGTGCACGGCGTGCAGCAGGTCGGAGACGGCGCGACGCTGCGCCGCGTCGTGCTCCCAGGGCAGCTGGACGGCGGCGGTGGAGTAGATCTCGATGCTCGGGTGGCGGTGCCCCACCCCGGCGACGGCGACCGCGCCGTCGTTCGCGGCGATGACCAGCTGCTCGGTCAGAGCGAGGTCGATGACGGCGTGGCTGTACAGCCGCGGGTCCTCGCGCAGCATCGCGATCTCGCGCTGCGTCTGGGGGCCGTAGGAGTCGATGCCGACGAGCTGCTTGTGCAGGTGCTCGAACGTCGCGCCCGCCGAGCGGAGCCAGTTCTGGAACACCGAGACGTAGCGGGCGGCGGGCTGCCGCTCGTAGACGTCGCGCAGCGCGGCGACCGTGAAGTCGATGAAGTCGGCGTGCTCGGTCGGGGTGAGCGTGCCCGAGGAGGCGAGGTCCGCCGTCGTGACGGCGTCGTCACGCAGGTGGCGACGCGCGACGACGACGTCGTGCGAGCCGGCCATGAAGTCCTCGGTGACCTGCAGCAGGGCCGCCTCGTCGCGCGGCGCCGGGGCGAGGATGCCGCCGGCGGCCTCGCGTGCGGCGACGAGGGCGCCGATGTGCGCCCGCCCCGCCGGGTCGGCCAGGTAGTCGCGGGCCCACGCCGCGACGTCGGCGCCCGCGACGAAGCCGTGGTTGGTGCGCCACGACGCGGCCGGGACGATCTCGAACAGGTTGGCGAACCGGCGCACGTCGGCGACGTCCTCGGCCAGTCGTCCGGCCGGACGACGGCGCGAGATCGTGACGTCGTCGCCGCGCCGGACGAGCCGGGACTTCTCGGGGGTGGTCTCGAGGTAGCGCCCGGGGCAGAAGGCGCACAGCCGGCCCGTCTCCTCGCCCTCGACGGGGACGGCGTCGCTGACGTGACGGGGGAGCGGTCGGTGCGAGCGTCCCGGGATCGTCCAGACCTGCGTGCCGGTGAGCGGACCGACCTGCAGGACGGTGCCGTCGGCGAGACGGACGAGGGGATGGGCCATGGGATCCAGGATCCCAGCGGCCGCGAGGTGACCCGGCCGATCTGCGCGGATCGGGTGGTCACAAGGTCACAACGATTGCCGCGACGGCGACGCCGTCACCGTGCCGGGGGCGCCCCGACGTGGAGCTGGTGCGACGACGTCAGGTGCCGCGAGATCCGTAGCCCGGGAATCGGCGCAGCACGCGCGGCTCGAGCTGGTCGTCGACCAGGAACGAGTGCGGCTGGGTGCTCGCCCGGATGCGGGCGATCGGGCCGATCACGTCCGCCGACCGGTAGCCGGCCCGGACGAGCGCGTCGGTCAGGAGGTCCCGCGGGGATTCCGGGGTGAGGGCCTCGGTCCCGGCCGCCCCGGGGACGGTCCGCAGCGTCACGGGCAGCTCCTGGCGGCCGAGGGACCACGGCGGGGCGGGGACGTGGCGGCGCGGCATGGCGCCATTGTGGCCGACCGGGCTCGCGGGCGGGCAGGTGGCGGCGGTGCCTCTCCGTAGACTGGCCGGATGCGCGTCCTTGCCGCCCTGTCCGGGGGAGTCGACTCCGCCGTCGCGGCGGCGCGGGCGGTCGACGCCGGGCACGACGTCGTCGGCGTCCACATGGCCCTGTCCCGCAGCCGCGCCCAGCACCGCAACGGGTCGCGCGGCTGCTGCTCGCTCGAGGACGCCTCCGACGCGCGCCGTGCCGCCGACGTGCTCGGCATCCCGTACTACGTGTGGGACCTGTCGGAGGAGTTCACCGACACCGTCGTGGCCGACTTCGTCTCCGAGTACGCCGCCGGCCGCACCCCCAACCCGTGCGTCCGCTGCAACGAGCACATCAAGTTCGCCGCCCTCCTGGACCGTGGGCTCGCGCTCGGCTTCGACGCCGTTGCGACCGGCCACTACGCCCGGATCACGGCGGGTCCCGACGGCCCCGAGCTGCGCCGCAGCCTCGACCCCCTCAAGGACCAGTCCTACGTGCTGGCCGTGATGGGCCCCGAGCGCCTGGCGCGCTCGCTGTTCCCGCTCGGCGACGCCCCCTCCAAGGAGGCCGTCCGGGCCGAGGCCGCCGAGCGCGGCCTGAGCGTCAGCGCCAAGCCGGACTCCTACGACATCTGCTTCGTGGCCGACGGCGACACCCAGGGCTTCCTGCGCTCGCACCTCGGCTCGCAGCCCGGGGAGGTGGTGGATGCCGACGGCGAGGTGGTCGGCGGCCACGACGGCGCCTACGCGTTCACGGTCGGCCAGCGCAAGGGCCTGCAGCTGCCGCGCCCCGCGGCCGACGGGCGTCCGCGCTACGTGCTCGAGGTCGACACCGCCGCCAACCGCGTCATCGTGGGCCCGAACGAGCTGCTCTCGGTGAGCGACGTCGTCGGCGACGAGGTTGTCTGGCTGGCGCCCGACGTCGAGGCCGACGCCTGGTCGGAGGTGCTGGTGCAGATCCGCGCGCACGGCGACCCGCTGCCCGCATCCGTGCGGCGGGACGGGAGCCGCCTCCTGGTCGTGCTCGCCTCGCCACTGCGCGGACTCGCACCCGGCCAGAGCCTGGTGGTCTACGACGGCGACCGGGTGCTCGGCCAGGCGACCGTCGGTCTCACGGGTCGGGCCGCCGCCGAGCACACGCGCGGTCCCGCCGCCGTCGGCGCATGAGGCTCACGATCTCGGGGCTGGGCGCCTGGCCCGGCGACGACGCGCTCGCGGCCCACCAGGCGGTGCTCGGCGTGCTGGCCGACGCCCCGTCCGGGATCGACGGCCTCCCGCACCTCGCCGTCCTGCCCGCCCGCGGGCCCTGGGCCGCGCCGATCGGGCGCACGCTCGCGATGCTCGAGTCGATGCCCGCGACCCTCGAGCCGCACGGCTGGCGGCTCGCGTCGGCGCCGTCGGGCGAGCTCGAGCGGGCCGGTCGCACGCTGCGCGCGGACGTGGAGTCCTACGCCCTCGCGGCCGCGGGGCACGACGGCGTCGCGGCCGTCCCGGTCCTCGGCCCGCTGTCGCTCGCGGCCTCGCTCTGGCTCCCGGTGGGGGAGCGGGTCGCGGCCGACCCGACCGCCGTCGCCGACCTCGCCGGATCGCTCGCGCTCGGCGTCGCGCGCCACCTCGAGGACGTCGCCGCCGCGACGCAGCGCCCCGTGGTGCTCGGTCGGTCCCGGGGCGACGCCCACGACGACGGTGCTGCCGCCGACGCGTCCACGCCGGCCGCGACGATCGCCGGCCCCGTCCTCCTGCACGAACCGCTGCTGGGCGACGTGCTGGCCGGCCGGGTCTCGCGCTTCACGGGGGCCGGACGGCTCCGCCCGCTCGACGTCGGGCCCGTGACCGAGATGCTTCGCTCCCTGGTGGCGGCGTGGGCGCCGCACCCGTGCGTCGTCGTCGTGCTGCCCGACGCCGCCGCGCTCCGGGTCGCCGCAGCGGCCGGGCCGGCCGCCGTCGCCCTCGACGTGACGCAGCTGGACGCCGCCGGCTGGGAGGCGCTCGCGGAGGTCGTCGAGAGCGGCGTCGGGGTGTGGGCGACGTCGGTCCCGCACCGCGTGCCCGGCGGGCGCGGCGACCCCGTGGCCGCGGCCCGCGGCGTGCTCGACCCGTGGCGCTCGATCGGTCTCGGCACCGAGTCGGGCGAGCTGACGCTCACCGCGCGGCCGGGGCTCGGCACGCTCGCGCCGTCGGAGGCGACGGCGAGCCTGCGCGACACCGCGCAGGCCGCGCTGGCGCTGGCCGAGCTGCTCGCCTGAGCGACCGCCGACGACGATCGACGGGCCGGGCGGCGCCTACCAGCTGAAGAAGATCGCGCCCGTCGCCTCCGTGACGAGCGAGACGGCGAGCAGCAGCACCGCGATCCCGAGGGCGAGGTGCACGGCGGCACGCAGCGGGCGACGCCGGCTCCCGCCGTTGCCGATCACGCGGGCGGCGAGGAGGAACGTCAGGACGGCGGCCGCGACGGGGCGCCGATGGTCCAGAGGGCGTCGGCGTCCGTGCCGTCGGTGGCGGCGAGCGCCAGCAGCGCCAGGAGCCCGGGGACCACGATCGAGAGCACGAGCAGGAACACGCCGAGCGCGACGAGCAGACCCGACGGCTGCGGTCCGTCACCCATCGAGACGTTCTGCTCGAGCGGCTCGGCGACGCCGTAGGTCTGCGCGGCGGGAGCCAGGGGCTGGGCCTGCAGCGGTGCGGCGCGGAGCGTCTGGTGCTGGGCCTGGAAGGGCTGCCGGGCCTGGAACGGCTGCTGCGACTGCGGGACGGCGGTGCCGGGGTAGGCGCCGGCGCCCCGGTAGGGCGCCGATCCCGGCTGCGGCGCGCTGCCGGGGTAGGGCTGACCGGTCGGCGCCGGGCGGGCGGGCTGCTGCTGGCTCATCCGGTCACCACCAGAACACCGAGCACGACGGCGCCGACCGCGAGCAGCAGACCCGTCAGCGGGCGGTGCCGGGAGTCGACGAGGGCGCCCACGGAGAGGGCGAACATGCCGGCCGCGAGCAGCAGCGGGTCGAGGAGCGCCTGCCGGATCGTCGGCTGCACCGGGCACGCGGGGTCGCTCCCGACGGGGCAGGTGCTCAGGAGGTCGAGTGCGACCGAGGCGTCCTGCGACCAGCGCCACCCGAGCGCCACGAACGAGCCGAGGAGCGCGAGCGTCCCCACGAGCGTCGTGAGCGGACGCAGGCTCGCGGCGGGCGAACCCGTGTGGAGCATCGGGTCGGACATCGTGTTGATGATGGTGGAGCTGCCCCGCGCGGGAGGGCCGCCGCTGGGGCCGTACATCCCGGGGGTGCTCATGGCCCGAGCCTAGACCGCCGGGGGTTCGGCGGCGTGACCCATCTCACGCAAGGTGCGGTCACTGCACTTTTACAGGGAGTGCAATGATTCTCGCGTGACCGAGACCAGCCTGCGTGAACGCAAGAAGGTGCAGCGCCGCGACGCCCTTGTGGCCGCCACGCGCGCCCTCGTCCTGGAACGCGGCCTGGACGGCGTCACCGTCGAGGACGTGTGCGCGCAGGTCGGCGTCTCGCCCCGGACCTTCTTCAACTACTTCGCCACCAAGGAGGACGCCGTCCTGGGGCACACGCTGGACGACCTGAGCACCGACGCCGACGTGCAGCGCGTCTTCGTCGCCGGCGGGCCGTCCGGAGACCTCCTGCAGGACGCGGTCCTGGTCCTGCAGGACGTGCTCGACGACCCGCGCCTCAGCGCCCGCGACCTCGACGAGCTGATGGCGCTCGTGCACCGCGAGCCCCGGCTCCTGGAGCGCCACGTGTTCTGGATCGAGACGCAGCGCTCGGCCCTGGAGGACCTGCTGGTCCGTCGCGAGGCGGTCGCGCCGAGCGGCCTCGACCCCGCCGTGGTCGCCACCTACCTCATGGCGACCTTCCGCGCCGTCGCCGTCACCTGGGTCGCGGGCGGCCACCGCGGCCGCCCGTCCGACCACGTCCCCCGCGTCGTCGCGCAGCTCCGCCGGCTCGCGACCCCCACCCACCCGTCCGCAGGGAGCAGCTCATGACCGATCTCGTCGAGAAGGACGCCGAACGCGCCCCGATCGTCCTCACCCAGCGCACCGTCTGGGTGATCTTCGGGGCCCTGATGGCCTCGATGTTCCTGTCCTCGCTCGACCAGTCGATCGTCGGCACCGCGATGCCGACCATCGTCGGCGAGCTCGACGGCGTCGAGCACCAGGGCTGGGTCATCACGGCCTACATCCTGGCGATCGCCGTCGTGATGCCCCTCTACGGCAAGGTGGGCGACGTCGTCGGCCGCCGCTGGCCGTTCATCGCCGCGATCGCGCTGTTCACGCTCGGCTCGGCCGGCGCCGGGTTCGCCGGCAGCTTCGGCGAGCTCGTCGCGTGGCGCGGCGTGCAGGGCCTGGGCGGCGGTGGCCTGATGATCCTGTCGCAGGCGATCATCGCCGACATCGTCCCCGCGCGGGACCGCGGCAAGTACATGGGTCCGATGGGCGCGCTGTTCGGCATCTCCGCGGTGATCGGCCCGCTGCTCGGCGGCTGGTTCACCGAGGGCCCCGGCTGGCGCTGGGCCTTCTGGGTCAACATCCCGATCGGCATCGCCGCGATCGTCGTCGCGTGGGTCGCGCTGCGACTCCCGAGCAGGAGCAACCCGAAGCCGTTCGACTACCTCGGCGGCATCCTCGTGGTGCTGGCGACGTCGGGCATCGTGCTGCTGACGAGCTGGGAGTCCATCGTGGGCGCCGCGGTCGGCTACGACTGGACCGACGGACGGCTCCTCGGCGTCGCCGCCGCGACCGTCGTGGCCGTGATCGCGTTCGTCGTGGTCGAGACCCGCGTGCCCGACCCGCTCATCCCGCTGCGGCTGTTCCGCAACTCCACCTTCACGATCGCCACGGTGATCGGCTTCGTGCTCGGCATGGGGATGTTCTCCGCGCTCGCGTTCCTGCCGACGTTCCTGCAGATGTCGACCGGTGCCGGCGTGACCGAGTCCGGCTTCCTCCTGCTGCCGATGATGGTCGGCGTGATGCTGACCGCGATCGGGTCCGGCTTCGCCATCACGCGGACCGGCCGCTACAAGATGTTCCCCGTCGTGGGGCTCGCGGTCACCGCGATCGGCATGATCTGGCTGACCCGCATCACCGGCGAGATGTCGATGGTGCTGTTCGGCGCGATGATCTTCGTGATGGGCGCCGGCATGGGCCTGGTGATGCAGACGATCGTGCTCGCGGTCCAGAACTCGGTCGACCCGAGCGAGATCGGCGTCGCCACCAGCTCGAACAACTTCTTCCGCGAGATCGGCGCCGCCGTCGGCACCGCGCTGTTCGCCACGATCTTCACCTCGCGGCTCACCGAGAACCTCACCAGTGCGTTCCCCTCCGGGATCGGCGACGGCGGAGGCGGCGAGGCGGGCCTCACCCCGTCCATCGTGGCCGCGCTGCCGGACGAGCTGCGCACCCAGGTCGTGGACGCGTACACGAACGCGCTCGCCCCGAGCTTCTGGTACCTGATCCCGCTCATCCTCGTGGGCTTCGTGGTGGCGCTGTTCCTCAAGGAGGTCAAGCTGTCCACCGAGGCCGGCATGGTCGCCCGCGGCGAGGCCGTCGCCGCCCACTGAGCCTGTCGCCGCACGCCCGAGCACGCCTCGCGCCACCCACCGCCCGCGGTGGGTGGCGCGAGGCATACTGGCGAGGTGATCTCGTTCACCCTCGCCCAGCAGCTCAGCGACGCCGGCCTGCGCTGGCAGCCCCGTTCGGGGGACACCTTCACGCTTCTCGGTGACGCGTTCGACGGCGAGTCGTTCGCCGTCTCCGAGCTCACCATCGAGGTCCACACCTACCCCGGCGGCCAGGTGCTCGGTTTCAACGGCACCACCGAGTGGGCGCTGGACTCGGTCGCCGTCGAGGACACGCTGTGGCTCCCGCGCGAGGACCAGCTGCGCGACCTGCTCGGCGGCACGTTCATCGCCCTGACGCGGGACGACGCGAGCTACCAGGTGCACGTCGTGGACGCCGTGACGGGGGAGGACGACGCCCACGCCGCCGCCAGCCCGGTCGACGCCTACGCGCTCGCGCTGCTGGCGCTGCTGCGCCAGGTCGACGTCGATGGGTAGCGCCGTGGCCCGAGCTGTCGAGACGAACGCCGACCTGGCGATCGACCTGAACGCCGACCTCGGCGAGGGCGCCGGCGACGACGCCGCGATCCTCGACGTCGTCACGAGCGCCTCGATCGCGTGCGGCGGCCACCGCGGCGACGCCGCCTCGATGCGGGAGGCCGTCGCGCTGGCCCACGCCCGCGGGGTCGTCGTCGGCGCCCACCCCTCCTACGTCGATGTCGAGGGCTTCGGCCGTCGGCGCCTGGACGTCCCCGCCGACGTCCTGCTGGCGCAGCTGCTCGCCCAGGTGCGGGCGCTCGCGGCGGCGGCCGGCGCCGTGGGCAGCTCCGTGCGGTTCCTCAAGGCGCACGGCGCGCTCTACAACGCTGCGATGGTCGACGACGGCGTCGCGGCCGTCGTGCTCGACGCCGCCGAGCAGGCGCTCCCCGCGCCGCTCCCGGTCCTCGGCCTGCCCGGCTCGGTGCTCGAGCGGTCGGCCCGCGAGCGCGGCGTCGACTTCGTGGCCGAGGCGTTCGCCGACCGCGCGTCCGCCCCCGACGGCACGCTCCTGGCGCGGAGCGAGCCCGGCGCCGTGCTGACCGACCCCGTCGAGGTCGCCGCCCGCGCCCCCGGGCTCGCCGCGCGCGCCCGCACCGTCTGCGTGCACGGCGACTCGCCGTCGGCGCTCGTGCTCGCGCGCGCCGCCCGCGCGGGGCTCGAGGCGGGGGGCCTGGTGGTCCGGGCGTTCCTGCGTGCGTAGCCGCCGCTACGGCGAGCGCGACGTCCTCGTCGACGTCGCCTCGGTGGCCGCGGCCCAGGCCCTGGCGCGCCGGCTCGACGGCGCCGCGGGGGTCGTGGACGTCGTCCCGGCCGCGCGGACCCTCCTCGTGCGGTGCGACGGCGTGCCCAGCGCCCGACGCTGGGCCGACGCGCTGGCGACCGAGGACGAGCCGGACGTCGACACCGACGCCGTCCCGGTGGCCCGCCCCCGCGAGGTCGAGATCGCCGTCGTCTACGACGGTGCGGACCTCGACGCCGTCGCGCGCGGCGCCGGCCTGAGCGTCGCCGACGTCGTCGCGCGTCACACGGCGCGCCCCTACCGGGCCGCGTTCGCCGGCTTCGCGCCCGGGTTCGTCTACCTCGAGGGGCTGGACCCCGTGCTCGCGACGCCGCGGCTCGCCGTCCCGCGCACCGGCGTCCCCGCCGGGTCGGTGGCGGTCGCGGCCGAGATGACCGCCGTCTACCCGCGCAGCAGCCCGGGCGGCTGGAACCTGCTCGGACGGACCGACGCCGTCATGTTCGACCTGGACCGCGAGCGGCCCGCCCTCATCGAGCCGGGCGACGTGGTGCGCTTCGTCGACGTCGGACGGGGGAGCGCATGATCACGGTGGAGCGCGCGGACGGCCTTGTGCTGCTGCAGGACCTCGGACGCCCCGGCCACGCGCGGCTCGGCGTCGCGCCGTCGGGGGCGTTCGACGTCGGCGCCCACCTCGCCGCGACGGCGGCCGTGGGGAACGTGCGCGGGGCGGCGACCCTCGAGGTGCTGCTGGGGCCGCTCGTCCTGCGGACGCGTCGCGCGTGCGTCCTGGCCGTGACCGGCGCCGACGGCGACGTCCTGGTCGACAGCCTCGCCGTCGCCCCCGGAAGGCCGTTCACCCTCCTGCCCGGGGCCCTCCTCACCGTCGGGGCGGCCCGCGACGGCGTGCGCCGCCACGTCGCCGTCCGCGGCGGGTTCGACGCCACGCCGGTCCTCGGCTCCCGCTCGCGCGACACGCTCGCCGCGCTCGGGCCCGCCCCGGTCGTCGTGGGGGACCGGCTCGCGGTGGGCGACGCCGTCGCGACGGCGGGCGGTGCGGCGCTGCGCTCCGGCCTCCGACGGTCCGACGCCCGGGACGCCCCCCGGGGTCCCGGGCCCACCCCCGACGTCCTGGTCCTGGAGTGCCTGCCCGGTCCGCGGCCCGAGCTGTTCGCGGCCGACGCCCTCGCGCGGCTCGCGGAGCGGGTCGCCGTCGTGAGCGATCGCTGCGACCGCGTCGCCGTGCGGCTCGACGGCGTGGCCGTGGAGCGAGTCGACGACACCGAGCTGCCCTCGGAGGGTCTGGTCGCGGGCGCCGTCCAGGTGCCGCCGTCGGGGCAGCCCGTCGTGATGGGGCCCGACCACCCGTTGACGGGCGGTTACCCGGTGCTGGCGGTCCTGACCCGCGCCTCGCTCGACGCCCTGGCGCAGGTGCGTCCGGGGGCGCGCGTCCGGCTGGTGGTGCCGAAGGCCTCCGGGGAGCGCTGACGCGGCAGGAGTGCCACGATGTCGCCATGACCCAGACGCCGCCGCCCGCCCCGACCCGCTCGGGCTTCGGAGCGCTCGCCAAGAAGTACTGGCTGCCCGTGCTGCTGACGGCCCTCGCCGTCGTCTTCATCGTGCAGAACACGAACGACATCGCGATCCACCTGTTCAACCGGACGGTCGCGGCCCCGGCCTGGCTCGTCTACACGATCCTCGTCGTGCTGGGCATCGCGGTCGGGGCGTTCGCGCAGCGTCGTCGCATCAAGCGCCGCGTCGGCCTGGGCTGACACGAGGTCCGACCCGGAGCCGGCACGGGAGCGAGGAGCGCCGTCGCCCCCTCTAGACTCGGGGGCATGCCCACGTTCTCCTCCGAGGAAGTCGCGCGCCTGGCAGGTCTCGCGCGGATCGACCTCACCCCAGACGAGCTGGACCGGTTCGCCGGCGAGCTCGAGGTCATCGCCCACGCCGTCGAGAAGGTCAGCGAGCTGGCGACGGCCGACGTGCCCGCCACCAGCCACCCGATCCCGCTCACGAACGTCTACCGCGAGGACGTCGTGTCCGACGTCGTCGATCGCGACGAGGTGCTCGCGCAGGCGCCCGCCTCCGAGGACGGCCGCTTCGCCGTCCCGCAGATCCTGGGGGAGGAGTGACCATGACCGCGTCCCCGCTGGTCCGCCGGACCGCCGCCGAGCTCGCCGACCTGCTCACCGCCGGTGAGGTCTCCGCCGTCGAGGTCGCGCAGGCGCACCTCGACCGCATCGCCGAGGTGGACGGGGCGGTCCACGCCTTCCTCCACGTCGACGGCGCCGACACCCTCGCCCAGGCCCGCGCCGTCGACGACGCGCGCGCCGCCGGCACCGCGCTGCACCACCTCGCCGGTGTGCCGATCGCCGTCAAGGACGTCGTCGTCACGCGCGGCACGCCCACGACCGCCGGCTCCCGCATCCTCGAGGGCTGGGTCCCGCCGTACGACGCGACCCTGGTCGAGAAGCTGCGTGCTGCCGGCCTGCCGATGCTCGGCAAGACCAACATGGACGAGTTCGCCATGGGGTCGAGCACCGAGCACTCCGGCTACGGCCCGACCCACAACCCGTGGGACCTCACCCGCATCCCGGGCGGCTCGGGGGCGGCAGCGCCGCCTCGCTCGCGGCCTTCGAGGCCCCGCTCGCGATCGGGACGGACACGGGCGGCTCGATCCGCCAGCCCGCCGCCGTCACCGGCACCGTCGGCGTCAAGCCGACGTACGGCTCGGTGTCCCGTTACGGCCTGATCGCCCTGGCCAGCAGCCTCGACCAGGCGGGCCCGTGCTCGCGCACCGTGCTCGACTCGGCGCTCCTGCACGAGGTCATCGGCGGGCACGACCCGCGCGACTCCACCTCGCTGCCCGAGGCGGCGACCGGTTACGCCGACGCGGCCCGCCTCGGCGGCACGGGCGACCTGACCGGCGTGCGCGTCGGCGTCGTCAAGGAGCTCGCGGGCGAGGGCTACCAGCGCGAGGTCAGCGAGGCGTTCGCGCGCTCCGTGCGCGACCTCGAGGCCGCCGGCGCCGAGGTCGTGGAGGTGAGCTGCCCCTCGTTCGAGGCTGCGCTCGCCGCCTACTACCTGATCCTCCCGGCGGAGGCCTCCAGCAACCTGGCGAAGTTCGACGGCATGCGCTTCGGCCTGCGCGTCGAGCCGAGCGAGGGTCCCGTCACCGCCGAGCGCGTCATGGCCGCCACCCGCGGCCAGGGCTTCGGCGCCGAGGTCAAGCGCCGGATCATCCTGGGGACCTACGCCCTCTCGGCGGGCTACTACGACGCCTACTACGGCAGCGCGCAGAAGGTCCGCACGCTCATCCAGCGCGACTTCGCGGCCGCGTACTCCCAGGTCGACGTGCTCGTCTCGCCGACGGCCCCGACCACGGCGTTCACGCTCGGCGAGAAGCTCGACGACCCGCTGGCGATGTACCTCAACGACGTCGCGACGATCCCCGCCAACCTCGCCGGCGTCCCCGGCATCTCGGTGCCCAACGGCCTCGACGACGCCGGCCTGCCGATCGGCATCCAGGTGCTCGCCCCGGCCCGCGCCGACGCCCGCCTCTACCGCGTGGGCGCCGCCCTGGAGCACCACTACACGGCATCGCAGGGTGCCATCCTCGACCGCATCCCGGAGGTGTCCCGGTGACCACCCGCCCCGCCGTCGCGCTCGTCGACTTCGACGACGCCGTCCGCCGGTACGACCCCGTCCTCGGCATCGAGGTCCACGTCGAGCTCGGCACCGCCACGAAGATGTTCGACGGCGCCCCCGTCACCTTCGGGGCCGAGCCGAACACGCAGGTCACGCCCGTCTCGCTCGGGCTGCCGGGCGCCCTGCCCGCGGTCAACCGCAAGGCCGTGGAGTCGGCGATCAAGATCGGCCTCGCGCTCAACTGCGAGATCGCGCCGGTGTGCCGCTTCGCCCGGAAGAACTACTTCTACCCGGACGTGCCGAAGAACTTCCAGACCTCGCAGTACGACGAGCCCATCGCCTTCGACGGCTGGCTCGACGTCGAGCTGTCCGACGGCGAGGTCGTCCGCGTGGAGATCGAGCGCGCGCACATGGAGGAGGACGCGGGCAAGAACACCCACGTCGGCGGCCACGACGGTCGACTCCAGGGCGCGGAGTACTCGCTCGTGGACTACAACCGCGCGGGCATCCCGCTGGTGGAGATCGTCACGCGCCCGATCCCGGGCACCGGCGAGCGCGCCCCCGAGGTCGCGGCCGCCTACGTCCGCACGCTGCGCGACATCTTCCGGGCGCTGGACGTCTCCGAGGCGAAGATGGAGCGCGGCAACGTCCGCGCCGACGTCAACCTCTCGCTGCGGGCCACACCGGACAGCCCGCTCGGGACCCGCACCGAGACGAAGAACGTCAACTCCTTCCGCAGCGTCGAGCGCGCCGTGCGCTACGAGGTCTCGCGCCAGGCCGCCGTGCTCGACGCCGGCGGCACGGTCATCCAGGAGACGCGCCACTTCCACGAGAGCGACGCCTCGACCTCGCCCGGTCGTGTGAAGTCCGACGCCGAGGACTACCGCTACTTCCCCGAGCCCGACCTGGTGCCCGTCGCGCCGTCGCGCGAGTGGGTCGAGGAGATCCGGGCGACGCTGCCGGAGCTCCCGGCCGCGCGCCGTCGTCGCCTCGACGGCGAGTGGGGCTTCGCCGAGGCCGAGATGCGCGACGTCGTGAACGCCGGCGCCCTCGACCTCCTCGAGGCGACGGTCCGGGCCGGCTCCTCGCCCGCCGCCGCGCGCAAGTGGTGGATGGGTGAGCTGGCCCGCGTGGCCAACGCCGGCGAGGTGACGCTGGAGGAGCTGGCGATCACGCCCGCGCAGGTCGCGCAGCTGCAGGGCCTGGTCGACTCGGGCCGCCTCAACGACAAGCTCGCGCGCCAGGCGCTCGAGGGCGTCCTGGCGGGCGAGGGCGACCCCGAGCAGGTCGCCGCCGCGCGCGGGCTCGAGATCGTCTCCGACGACGGCCCGCTGCTCGAGGCCATCGACGCCGCCCTGGCGGCCCAGCCCGACATCGCCGAGAAGATCCGTGGCGGCAACCTCGGTCCGATCGGCGCCGTGATCGGCGCCGTCATGAAGGCCACCCGCGGCCAGGCCGACGCCGGCCGCGTGCGCGAGCTGGTGCTGGAGCGCGTGGCGTCCTGACATGACCGGGGGCAGAAGATGACGACGACGCCGCCGCTGTCCGCCGTCGCGCAGGACTACCTCAAGCTCGTCTGGAACGCGCAGGAGTGGTCCGACGCGCCGCTGACGGTCAAGGCGCTCGCGCAGCGCCTCGGCGTCACGGCGGGCACCGTCAGCGAGGGCGTCCGCCGGCTCGCCGACGTCGGACTCATCGACCACGCCCGGTACGGCCAGATCGCTCTCACCCCCGCCGGCCGGGTCGCGGCGCTGGCGGTGGTGCGGCGTCACCGTCTCGTGGAGACGCTGCTCGTGGAGACCTTCGGGTACTCCTGGGACGAGGTGCACGACGAGGCCGAGGTGCTCGAGCACGCCATCTCGGACGAGCTCGAGCGCCGGATCGACATCCACCTCGGCCACCCCACCCACGATCCGCACGGCGATCCGATCCCGACGGCCGACGGCGAGATCACCATCCCGGCCGCCCGTCACCTGGGTGACCTCGAGGCGGGGGAGTGCGGCGTCGTGACCCGGGTGTCCGACGCGGATCCCGCGCTCCTGCAGCGGCTCGCCCAGGAGCGCGTCGTGCCGGGGGAGCACGTGCGGGTGACGGGGCGGGACTCCGCGTCGGCGCTGATGTTCGTGGCGCCGCTGCCGCACGCGGAGGAGTCGGGGTCGACGTCGTCGGCGCCGTTCGGCATCACGGCTCTGCGTCACGTCTGGGTGGTGCCGGGGTGATGTTCGCGACCGGGCCGGCCGTCGCCGTCGGTGCGCTGTGCGTGCTCGGGGTGAACCTGTACGCGGCCGCCCTCATCGTGCTGCGCGCCCGGCGCTACCGGACACCGCTGTACAAGCCGATGCTGCTGAACATCGCCCTGTCCAACGTGCCGATCGTGCTGGCCGTGCTCGGCCTCGTCGTGGTCCTGCTCGCGCAGATCCCCGTGATCGAGGACGCCTCGCTCAGCTGGGTCGGTCCGACCGCGTTCGCCGCGACGGCGGTCGTGTTCGTCGCGTTCTTCCCGAACTCCGCCTACCTCATCACCGAGCTGAACTTCTCCCACCGCAAGGAGGGGGACGGCGTCCCGATGTGGTTCGACATCGTCATGACGTTGACGCTGACGATGTCAGGCATCCTCAACGCGATCGTCTCGCTCTCCCTCGTGCAGACCTTCCTGATGTTCGGCTTCGACGTGCGCCAGGAGTTCCCGCTCGCGCCGCCGCCGTGGACGTGGGCGGTCGCCGCGGGGGTTCTCCTGCTGGCGTGCATCGGCGTGTGGATGGGACGGATGATCCGGCTGAACAGCTGGGACATCGTGCTGCCGTGGCGCATCGTGGTGAAGATGGTCAGGCACCTGCGCCAGCCGGGGAAGGTGCGCGAGCTGCTGGGGTTCACCGTTGCGCACTGGGTCCTCCTCGCACTCCTGTACGTGGCGGTGTACGCCCCCGTCTCGATGCTCGTGCTGTCGGAGCTGAGGCTCGGGACGGCAGTGCGCTGACGGGGCTCCGGACCACCTGACGGACGCGCCCCACCAGCGGACCTACGGTGTCGTAGGTTTGTTCGGCGGTCATCGAGGTCGGTGCCGCCGACGTCTCACAAGGAGCTGGAATGTCACGTCCCCTGCGCTCGCGCACCTCCACCCACGGTCGGAACATGGCGGGCGCCCGCGCCCTCTGGCGCGCCACCGGCATGGGAGCGGACGACTTCGGCAAACCGATCATCGCGATCGCCAACTCCTACACGCAGTTCGTCCCCGGTCACGTGCACCTCAAGGACATGGGGGACCTCGTCGCCTCCGCGATCCGCGAGGCCGGCGGCGTGTCGAAGGAGTTCAACACCATCGCCGTCGACGACGGCATCGCGATGGGCCACGGCGGCATGCTCTACTCGCTGCCCAGCCGCGACCTCATCGCCGACTCGGTCGAGTACATGGTCAACGCGCACTGCGCCGACGCGATCGTCTGCATCTCCAACTGCGACAAGATCACGCCCGGCATGCTCAACGCCGCGCTGCGCCTGAACATCCCGGTCATCTTCGTCTCCGGCGGCCCGATGGAGGCCGGCAAGGCCGTGGTGGCGGACGGCGTCGCGAAGACCCCGCTCAACCTCGTCAACGCGATCAACTACGCGGCCGACGACGCCGTGAGCGACGCCGCGCTGGCCGAGGTCGAGGAGAACGCCTGCCCCACGTGCGGCTCGTGCTCGGGCATGTTCACAGCGAACTCCATGAACTGCCTCACCGAGGCCCTCGGGCTGTCGCTGCCCGGCAACGGCTCGACGCTGGCCACGCACGCCGCGCGCAAGGAGCTGTTCCTCGAGGCCGGCCGCACCATCGTCGACCTCGCCCGCCGCTACTACGAGGAGGAGGACGACTCGGCCGCGCCGCGCAGCATCGCGACCAAGGAGGCCTTCGGCAACGCGATGGCGCTCGACGTGGCGATGGGCGGGTCCACCAACACCGTCCTGCACATCCTGGCCGCGGCGCAGGAGGGCGAGATCGACTTCGACCTCACCGACATCGAGCGCATCTCCCGCGGGGTGCCGTGCCTGTCGAAGGTCGCGCCCAACCACCCGAACTTCCACATGGAGGACGTCCACCGCGCCGGCGGCATCCCCGCCCTGCTCGGCGAGCTGGACCGCGCCGGGCTGCTGAGCCACGACGTCACGTCCGTGCACACGCCGACGCTGCGGGCCTGGCTCGACGAGTGGGACATCCGCGGGGGAAGGCGAGCGAGCGCGCCGTCGAGCTCTTCCACGCCGCGCCCGGAGGGGTGCGCACGACGCAGGCGTTCTCGACGTCGAACCGCTGGGAGACGCTGGACACCGACGCGGCCGACGGCTGCATCCGCGACCTGGAGCACGCCTACACGGTCGAGGGCGGACTGGCCGTGCTGCGGGGCAACATCGCCGAGGACGGCGCCGTGTTCAAGACGGCCGGTGTCGATCCGGACGTCTTCCACTTCGTCGGCACCGCGCTGGTGTGCGAGTCGCAGGACGAGGCCGTGGACAAGATCCTCACCAAGCAGGTGAAGCCCGGTCACGTCGTCGTCGTGCGCTACGAGGGTCCCGCCGGCGGCCCCGGCATGCAGGAGATGCTCTACCCCACGTCGTTCATCAAGGGCCGCGGCCTCGGCAAGGTCTGCGCACTGATCACGGACGGCCGGTTCTCCGGCGGCTCGAGCGGCATCTCCATCGGGCACGTCTCGCCCGAGGCGGCGGCCGGCGGCACGATCGGCCTCATCGAGGACGGCGACGAGATCGAGATCGACGTCGACACCCGCCTCATCCGCCTCAACGTGCCCGACGCGGTGATCGCCGAGCGCCGCGCCAAGATGGAGGCCTCGGAGCACCCCTGGCAGCCGGTCGACCGCGACCGCTACGTCTCCCCGGCCCTGCAGGCGTACGCCGCGATGGCGACGTCGGCCGACCGCGGCGCCGTGCGCGACGTCTCCCTCATCCGGCACTGATCCCGCCCGGCTCCGCACGTGCCGCCGCCGGCGACGCCCCTTCGGGCTGTCGCCGGCGGCGGCACGTTCCTAGAGTGGGGTCATGACCGACACGGTGCGTCCAGAGATCGACATCAAGCCCCGCTCCCGACAGGTGACGGACGGCATCGAGGCGACGGCGTCGCGGGGGATGCTCCGTGCCGTCGGGATGGGCGACGACGACTGGGTCAAGCCCCAGATCGGCGTCGCGAGCTCGTGGAACGAGATCACCCCCTGCAACCTCTCGCTCGACCGGCTGGCCAAGGCCGTCAAGGAGGGGGTGCACGCCGGCGGGGGCTACCCGCTCGAGTTCGGCACCATCTCGGTCTCGGACGGCATCTCCATGGGGCACGAGGGGATGCACTTCTCGCTCGTCTCGCGCGACATCATCGCCGACTCCGTCGAGACGGTGATCTCGGCCGAGCGGCTCGACGGCTCCGTCCTGCTGGCGGGCTGCGACAAGTCCCTGCCCGGGATGCTGATGGCCGCCGCGCGGCTGGACCTGTCCTCGGTGTTCCTCTACGCCGGTTCGATCATGCCGGGGTGGGTGAAGCTCGAGGACGGCACCGAGAAGGACGTCACGCTGATCGACGCCTTCGAGGCCGTCGGCGCCTGCCAGCGCGGGCTGATGAGCAAGGGCGACCTGGACCGCATCGAGCGCGCGATCTGCCCGGGCGAGGGTGCCTGCGGCGGGATGTACACCGCCAACACGATGGCCTCGGTGGCCGAGGCGATGGGGATGTCGCTGCCGGGGTCGGCGGCCCCGCCGTCGGCCGACCGTCGCCGCGACATGTTCGCGCGGAAGTCGGGCGAGGCTGTGGTCGAGCTGCTGCGCCAGGGCATCACCGCCCGGCAGATCATGACGAAGGAGGCGTTCGAGAACGCCATCGCCGTCGTCATGGCGTTCGGCGGCTCGACGAACGCCGTGCTCCACCTGCTGGCGATCGCGCACGAGGCGGAGGTCGACCTCACGCTCGCCGACTTCGACCGCGTCGCGTCCCGGGTGCCGCACCTCGGTGACCTCAAGCCCTTCGGTCGCTACGTGATGAACGACGTCGACCGCATCGGTGGCGTGCCGGTGGTGATGAAGGCTCTGCTCGACGCCGGTCTGCTGCACGGGGACTGCCTGACGGTCACCGGGAGGACCGTCGCGGAGAACCTCGCCGACATCGACCCGCCGGACCCCGACGGCAAGATCCTCCGGGCGCTCGACAACCCGATCCACCGCACGGGCGGCATCACGATCCTGCACGGCTCGCTCGCGCCCGACGGCGCGGTGGTGAAGTCCGCCGGCTTCGACAACGACGTGTTCGAG
Source organism: Serinibacter arcticus (assembly GCF_003121705.1). Taxonomy (NCBI): domain Bacteria; kingdom Bacillati; phylum Actinomycetota; class Actinomycetes; order Micrococcales; family Beutenbergiaceae; genus Serinibacter; species Serinibacter arcticus. The sequence continues at coordinate 4,017,256 of NZ_PYHR01000002.1, forward strand.
GGGACGGCGCGCGTGTTCCAGCGCGAGCGCGCCGCGCTCGACGCGCTCGAGGACGGGACGATCACCGACGGCGACGTCGTGGTCATCCGCTACGAGGGGCCCAAGGGCGGACCGGGGATGCGCGAGATGCTCGCCATCACCGGGGCCATCAAGGGCGCCGGCCTGGGCAAGACCGTCCTGCTCCTCACCGACGGCCGGTTCTCCGGCGGTACCACCGGGCTGTGCGTCGGGCACGTCGCGCCCGAGGCCGTGGACGGCGGGCCGATCGCCTTCGTGAACGACGGCGACCGGATCCGGCTCGACGTGGCGAACAAGACGCTCGACGTGCTGGTCAGCGCGGAGGAGCTGGACGCCCGCAAGGAGGGGTGGCAGCCCCTGGCTCCCGTCTACTCGCGCGGGGTGCTGGCGAAGTACGCGAAGCTCGTCCAGTCCGCCTCGCGCGGCGCCATCCTGGAGTAGGTCGGCGAACCGCACGCGGGTCGGCGTGCAGATCCCCGGCGGCCCGGGACGGGGGCGCCGGGGCGGTGCCGCCGGGGGCGGTGCGCGACGGCGGGGGAGAGGGCCGTGGGCCGGAGAGTGGGCAGTGGAGCGGGCGCGGTGACGCAGGCCACAGAAACTGATTCCCCGCTTCTCCCTGACGCTCGGGCCGGCCCGGCCCCCGCCGCCGGGGCGCGTGATCGGCGTGATCTCGCGGCAGAACGGGTGTCCGGGTGGCGCGGCCAGCTGAGCAGGCGAGGAGCGAAGCCGCAGGATTCCGCCGTTTTGCCAGGTCAGCAACCCTGACGTAATGTTCTTGTCACACGGGGAAGCGAGCCGGACCGAGAGGGCCGGGGCTGACCGTGAATCCCAAGCGAAGAGCCGCTGAAGCGGTTCCACTGTCGCGGGGTCACCCTTGAGCTGGATCTGGTCAGGCCGTTGGTTTGACGGAGTGGCTTGGGGGGTGTAAGTTGGAGAAGTTGCCCCGGTTGGTCCGGGCCCCAGGGTTTGGGGTGTGGATGGACTGGTGTGGTGTGTTGTTTGAGAACTCAACAGTGTGTTTGTGAACTTGATGCCATTTGTTGGCCGGGTTCTGTGGCGCGGTCCTTCGGGGCATGCGTTGTGGGGTTTGGTTGACTGTTTTTGTTTTGCCGGGCGTCATGGCTTCCTTTGGGGGGTTGTGGTTGTTCGGGTTTTTGCTTGGATCATTGTCGTTAAATGATTCCCGTCGTGCTTTCGGGTGTGGTGGGGTTAGTTTTTGACGGAGAGTTTGATCCTGGCTCAGGACGAACGCTGGCGGCGTGCTTTACACATGCAAGTCGAACGATGATGGGGTGCTTGCATTCCTGATTAGTGGCGAACGGGTGAGTAACACGTGAGTAACCTGCCCCAGACTCTGGGATAACTCCGGGAAACCGGGGCTAATACTGGATATCACTTCCTGATGCATGTCGGGTTGTTGAAAGGGTTTCTGGTCTGGGATGGGCTCGCGGCCTATCAGCTTGTTGGTGGGGTGAAGGCCTACCAAGGCGATGACGGGTAGCCGGCCTGAGAGGGTGACCGGCCACACTGGGACTGAGACACGGCCCAGACTCCTACGGGAGGCAGCAGTGGGGAATATTGCACAATGGGCGAAAGCCTGATGCAGCGACGCCGCGTGAGGGATGACGGCCTTCGGGTTGTAAACCTCTTTCAGTAGGGAAGAAGCTTTCGGGTGACGGTACCTGCAGAAGAAGCGCCGGCTAACTACGTGCCAGCAGCCGCGGTAATACGTAGGGCGCAAGCGTTGTCCGGAATTATTGGGCGTAAAGAGCTCGTAGGCGGTTTGTCGCGTCTGCTGTGAAATCCCCAGGCTCAACTTGGGGCGTGCAGTGGGTACGGGCAGACTAGAGTGCGGTAGGGGAGACTGGAATTCCTGGTGTAGCGGTGGAATGCGCAGATATCAGGAGGAACACCGATGGCGAAGGCAGGTCTCTGGGCCGTTACTGACGCTGAGGAGCGAAAGCATGGGGAGCGAACAGGATTAGATACCCTGGTAGTCCATGCCGTAAACGTTGGGCACTAGGTGTGGGGTCTGTTTCCACGGATTCCGCGCCGTAGCTAACGCATTAAGTGCCCCGCCTGGGGAGTACGGCCGCAAGGCTAAAACTCAAAGGAATTGACGGGGGCCCGCACAAGCGGCGGAGCATGCGGATTAATTCGATGCAACGCGAAGAACCTTACCAAGGCTTGACATACTTGAGAAGCCACCAGAGATGGTGGTCTCTTTGGACACTCATGTACAGGTGGTGCATGGTTGTCGTCAGCTCGTGTCGTGAGATGTTGGGTTAAGTCCCGCAACGAGCGCAACCCTCGTCCTATGTTGCCAGCACGTGATGGTGGGGACTCATAGGAGACTGCCGGGGTCAACTCGGAGGAAGGTGGGGATGACGTCAAATCATCATGCCCCTTATGTCTTGGGCTTCACGCATGCTACAATGGCCGGTACAAAGGGCTGCGATACCGCGAGGTGGAGCGAATCCCAGAAAGCCGGTCTCAGTTCGGATTGGGGTCTGCAACTCGACCCCATGAAGTCGGAGTCGCTAGTAATCGCAGATCAGCAATGCTGCGGTGAATACGTTCTCGGGCCTTGTACACACCGCCCGTCAAGTCATGAAAGTCGGTAACACCCGAAGCCAGTGGCCCAACCTCTTGTAGGGGGGAGCTGTCGAAGGTGGGATTGGCGATTAGGACTAAGTCGTAACAAGGTAGCCGTACCGGAAGGTGCGGCTGGATCACCTCCTTTCTAAGGAGTCAACGTTGGCTGCTCACTTTCTTCTGCACTGCTTGTTCGTGCTCGCTCGTTGATGCTTCCTGCTGTGGTGGGGGGTGGAGGGTTGAGCTGTTCGGGGTGTGGGGTGTGGGTGGCAGGTCGAACATCATCATCTCGATGGTGGGGTTGCCTGTGACTCTTGGGTGGAACATCAGGTTCACTCTTTCATCGTGTCTGGTCTGCCGGCTCCTTCAATGGGGGGTCTGGGGGGCTGGGGCTGCGGTGGGGGGCACACTGTTGGGTCCTGAGGCAACACACGGGTTGTGCTGGTGGTGACGCTGGCGCGGTCGGGTGGTTGTTTCTGGCCCTCGCTGTCACTGGTCATCTCTGTTGGGGTGGGTGGTGGTGGTGGGTGGGGTTGGTTGTTTGAGAACTGCACAGTGGACGCGAGCATCTTTGATCTTTTGTGGTCAAGTGTTTAAGAGCAAACGGTGGATGCCTTGGCATCAGGAGCCGAAGAAGGACGTTGTGGCCTGCGATAAGCCTCGGGGAGTTGGCAAACGAGCTGTGATCCGAGGATTTCCGAATGGGGAAACCCCGCACGAGTCATGTCGTGTGACCTGCACCTGAATATATAGGGTGTGTGGAGGGAACGCCGGGAAGTGAAACATCTCAGTACCGGCAGGAAGAGATATTCCGTGAGTAGTGGCGAGCGAAAGCGGATCAGGCTAAACCGTGTGCGTGTGATACCCGGCAGGGGTTGCGCATGCGGGGTTGTGGGACCTTACTAGCACTGCTGCCGCAAGTGCGAAGGAGTTACAAAAGCGTGTCATAGTCGAACACTCTTGAACGGGTGGGGATACAGGGTGCGACCCCCGTAGACGAAATGGCATGGTCTTCTGTGAGTGTTCCCGAGTAGCACGGGGCCCGTGAAATCCCGTGTGAATCTGGCAAGACCACTTGCTAAGCCTAAATACTACCTGATGACCGATAGCGGACAAGTACCGTGAGGGAAAGGTGAAAAGTACCCCGGGAGGGGAGTGAAATAGTACCTGAAACCGTTTGCTTACAATCCGTCGGAGCCTCCCTAGTTGGGGTGACGGCGTGCCTTTTGAAGAATGAGCCTGCGAGTTAGTGGTACGTGGCGAGGTTAACCCGTGTGGGGAAGCCGTAGCGAAAGCGAGTCCGAATAGGGCGATTCAGTCGCGTGCTCTAGACCCGAAGCGAAGTGATCTACCCATGGGCAGGTTGAAGCGCGGGTAAGACCGTGTGGAGGACCGAACCCACCAGGGTTGAAAACCTGGGGGATGACCTGTGGGTAGGGGTGAAAGGCCAATCAAACTTCGTGATAGCTGGTTCTCCCCGAAATGCATATAGGTGCAGCGTTGCGTGTTCCTTGCCGGAGGTAGAGCTACTGGATGGCCGATGGGCCCTACCAGGTTACTGACGTCAGCCAAACTCCGAATGCCGGTAAGCCAGAGCGCAGCAGTGAGACTGTGGGGGATAAGCTTCATAGTCGAGAGGGAAACAGCCCAGATCACCAGCTAAGGCCCCCAAGCGTGTGCTAAGTGGGAAAGGATGTGGAGTTGCCCAGACAACCAGGAGGTTGGCTTAGAAGCAGCCACCCTTGAAAGAGTGCGTAATAGCTCACTGGTCAAGTGATTCCGCGCCGACAATGTAGCGGGGCTCAAGCACACCGCCGAAGCTGTGGCATTCACACTGTAGACAAGCCTTCGTGGTTCAGTCGTGTGGATGGGTAGGGGAGCGTCGTGTGGGCAGTGAAGCTGCGGAGTGATCCAGTGGTGGAGCCTACACGAGTGAGAATGCAGGCATGAGTAGCGAAAGACGGGTGAGAAACCCGTCCGCCGAATGACCAAGGGTTCCAGGGCCAGGTTAATCCGCCCTGGGTAAGTCGGGACCTAAGGCGAGGCCGACAGGCGTAGTCGATGGACAACGGGTTGATATTCCCGTACCGGCGAAGTACCGCCCATACCGAGCCCGGTGATACTAACCACCCAATCCTTCCCACCGTGACCTTCGGGTTGCATCGGGTAGGGGCGCGTGGGACCTGAACCGGTAGTAGGTAAGCGTATTAACAGGGGTGACGCATGAAGGTAGCCAGTTGGAGCGATGGTTGACTCCTTCCAAGCCCGTAGGACGCATGATAGGCAAATCCGTTGTGCATACAGTCCGAGAGGTGATGGTGACCGCGAACGCGGGAATATGGTGATCCTATGGTGCCAAGAAAAGCCTCGACGCGAGGTACTAGCCGCCCGTACCCCAAACCGACTCAGGTGGTCAGGTAGAGAATACTAAGGCGATCGAGACAATCGTGGTTAAGGAACTCGGCAAAATGCCCCCGTAACTTCGGGAGAAGGGGGGCCCGGAGCGTGATCCACACTTGCTGTGGTGAGCGTGCAAGGGCCGCAGAGACCAGGGAGAAGCGACTGTTTACTAAAAACACAGGTCCGTGCGAAGTCGCAAGACGATGTATACGGACTGACGCCTGCCCGGTGCTGGAAGGTTAAGAGGACCGGTTAGCCGCAAGGCGAAGCTGAGAATTTAAGCCCCAGTAAACGGCGGTGGTAACTATAACCATCCTAAGGTAGCGAAATTCCTTGTCGGGTAAGTTCCGACCTGCACGAATGGCGTAACGACTTCTCCGCTGTCTCAACCGCGAACTCGGCGAAATTGCACTACGAGTAAAGATGCTCGTTACGCGCAGCAGGACGGAAAGACCCCGGGACCTTTACTATAGCTTGGTATTGGTGTTCGAAACGGCTTGTGTAGGATAGGTGGGAGACTGTGAAACCTTTACGCCAGTAGGGGTGGAGTCGTCCTTGAAATACCACTCTGGTCGTTTTGGACATCTAACTTCGGTCCGTGATCCGGACCAGGGACAGTGCCTGGTGGGTAGTTTAACTGGGGCGGTTGCCTCCCAAAATGTAACGGAGGCGCCCAAAGGTTCCCTCAGCCTGGTTGGCAATCAGGTGTCGAGTGTAAGTGCACAAGGGAGCTTGACTGTGAGACTGACAGGTCGAACAGGGACGAAAGTCGGGACTAGTGATCCGGCGGTGGCTTGTGGAAGCGCCGTCGCTCATCGGATAAAAGGTACCCCGGGGATAACAGGCTGATCTTGCCCAAGAGTCCATATCGACGGCATGGTTTGGCACCTCGATGTCGGCTCGTCGCATCCTGGGGCTGGAGTCGGTCCCAAGGGTTGGGCTGTTCGCCCATTAAAGCGGCACGCGAGCTGGGTTTAGAACGTCGTGAGACAGTTCGGTCCCTATCCGCTGCGCGCGCAGGAAACTTGAGAAGGGCTGTCCTTAGTACGAGAGGACCGGGACGGACTAACCTCTGGTGTGCCAGTTGTTCCGCCAGGAGCACTGCTGGTTAGCTACGTTGGGAAGGGATAACCGCTGAAAGCATCTAAGCGGGAAGCCTGCTTCAAGATGAGGTTTCCATCACTCCTTGAGAGTGGAGAGGCTCCCAGTAGACCACTGGGTGATAGGCCGGAAGTGGAAGCGGGGACTAAAGACCCGTGGAGCTGACCGGTACTAATAAGCCGATCACTTCACCACACCAACAAGCTCAAAATATGTTGCGACGCGTCCACTGTGCGGTTCCCGAACCACCAACACACCCCCGACCCGGGTACTGCCTGGGTTGGGTGGGGTTGTGTTTGACAGTTCGACAGAGTTACGGCGGCCATAGCGAGGCGGGAAACGCCCGGCACCATTCCGAACCCGGAAGCTAAGCCCCTCAGCGCCGATGGTACTGCCCTGGAGACGGGGTGGGAGAGTAGGACACCGCCGAACACCCATTCGAAAGGCCCCACCCGCAAGGGTGGGGCCTTTCGCCATTCCCGGGCAGGTTCACCGGACGCCCAGCCCGGTGGTCACCCTGTCCTGAGTGCTGACTTCCTGCCGCCCCCACCGGCGTGTCACCGGCAGCAACTCAGCACTCAGCGGGCGAGGGCGAGCTTCGGCCTTGCTGCTGAGTGCTGACTTTCTGCCGCCACCACCGGCGTGTCACCGGCAACAACCCAGCACTCAGCGGGGGTGGGGCTCGGGCCGCTCAGCGGGTCGGATCGGATGGCTCTGGTTAGGGTGGAGCTTCCCCGTCCTTGGAGGCCTGTCGCATGCTTCGCGTCACCGTGAGTGGTTCCGGTGCTCCGCGCGTGGTCCTCGGACCGGGGGAGACGTTACTGATCGGTCGGGCACCCGACCAGGCGCTGCCGGATCGCGATCCGTCCGAGCAGCTGCGTATCACCGCGCTCGCCCTGCCCCGGGTCGCCGCCCACGTGTCCCGTCTTCTCGGTGAGGTCGCCGTGGGGGAGGAGGTCGTGCGGCTGCGCTGGCACGGCAGCACCGGTGCCCAGCTCTCCAGCCTGTTCGACGCCCCCGGGGGAGCCCGCCGCGTCACCCTGTCCGACGGCATGGTGGCTCTTCTGGACGAGGGGGACAACCAGCTGCTCGTCCTCCAGGGCCGGCAGCAGTCCGACCGCACGTTCACCGATCTGCTGGTCTCGATCGACGTCGAGCTCGTCGACGCCCCCGCCGTCGGGCAGCCGTGGGTCCCGCAGCCGGACCCCGACTCCGCCCCCACCACGGAAGCACCACGGCTCGAGCCGTGGTCGCGCGAGTGGTACGTCGCCCTCGCGCTCGCCGAGCCCTGGTTGAGCGGCGACGACGACTACCCGCGCCCCGCGTCGAACCGGGAGATCTACGAGCGGATCCTGGCCTGGCGAGGCCACGCGTGGAACCTCGAGCGGGCCCAGCGGGTCGACGACGCCATCAGGGTCGTCGCCCGGATGGCCTTCGGGGTGGCGGACGACCCCTTCACCCAGGGGTCGGGACGCGTCCAGAACGTGCGCTTCGCCGTCGGGCGTCGGTCCGCCGAGGTGCAGCTCGTGACCGCCGCCGATCTGGGCGCCGTCCTGACCGCCCAGGCCCGCGGCGAGGGGCTGCGCCCCGACACCGCCTCCTGACGCGCCGGCCGACCTGACGAGGTCGGCGAGGGCGTCCCTGCTCCACCAGCCCCACCCGAGCCCCTCGCTCGGCGCCCCGTGCGCCGGACGAGGGGCTCGTCGTCGTTCCGGGGCTCCCTGGGTGGGCGGTCGGCGGCCCACGCGGCGGAACCTTCCACCCCCTCCGGGCTCCCGTCGTCGACCCCTGTCTGCCTAGCGTGCACAGCACACGTTCACCACGGCGAGAGGCAGAGACATGTACGACAGAAGCACCTTCTACGGCATCGACCCGGAGTACTCCCGCAACGCCTCCCGGGGCATGGAGCAGGGCTCCTCGGACCTGGGGAGCCTGGTCGGCTCCATCTCGGCGATGCTCGACTCGATCACCTGGGAGGGCGCCGGCGCCAAGCGGTTCCTCGGCGACTGGAACGGGTCGCTGCGCCCCGAGCTGCAGGCCGTCACCGAGTCCCTCGCGGACTCCGCCCACGAGCTGCGCGTGCGCGCCGAGATGCAGGAGCAGGCCTCCAGCTAGGCGGAACCTTCCACCCCCCGAACGCTCGCGGACGGGGCAGGCGCCGACCTAGCGTCGACGTCATCAGCACCGGCGGGACCACCGCCCAGCAGCACACCACGAACGACAGACACGGAGAGGAGGCGGGGAGATGACCTTCCAGGGAGCAGACGTCAGCGCACTCGACAGGATCGCCAACACCTGCCAGGAGGGGGCCGACTTCGCCCAGCAGGTCGTCGTCGCCCTGAAGGTCGTCGTCGCCGCGCTCAAGGCGATGTCCTGGACGGGGTGGGCGGCCGCCTACGCGGCCTACCTCGAGGCCACGGTGATCCCGTGGGTCCAGGCGACCGGCAAGTACCTCGCGAACGCGGCACGGATGCTGTCGATGGTCTCGCAGATCCAGAAGTCCACCAGCGAGGACTCCCCGACCATCACCATTCCGCGCGGCAGCTACACGCCGGTGACGATGCCGACCCAGACGGCCACGAACCCGCCGCAGCTCAGCGTGCCCGAGGTCCGGATCACCGTGTCCGTCACGGGGACCGGGTCGACGGGTGGCGGCGCGGCCGTGTCCACGCCGACGGCGATCGGCGGCGCCGGTCAGGCTCCGGGCGCCGGCGGCCCGGGGGCGGGCGCCGTCGGCGGTGAGGCTGCGGTCACCACCCCGGTGGCTCCGGCCGTCGGTGCCGGTGCCGGGGCGGGAACGGCCGGCGCGACCGGCGGAGGGGACGGCTCCTCGATCGGGGGCTCCCTCTCCCGGGCCGGCGAGGCGATCTCGACCATCGGACGAGGGATCACCGGGATCGGTGACGGCGTCTCCCAGATCGGCGCGGGGATCGACCAGATCCGCAGCGGCATCGACCAGCTCACCGGCTCCTCGAGCGGCAGCGGCTCGGGCGGGGTCGTCGGCGGCGGCAGCGGCGCCACGGCTCCCCAGATCGGTGCCGGTGGCCTGGGTCAGCTCGGTGCCGGAGCGATCGGTGCCGGGGTCGGCGCGATCGGCGCCGGCGGCACCGCGCTCGGTGGGCTGACGTCCGGCTCGGCGTTCCAGCTGCCGTCCGGCGGCGGGGGACTGGGGTCCGGCGGCCTGGGGCTCTCGAGCCCCGGATCCTCCGGAGGCACGTCCCTGCCGGTCTCGGCGCCGCAGCTGTCCTCGCTCGGCGGGGCCGGGATCGACTCCGCGTCGTTGGGTGCCGGTACGGGCTCCGAGGGCACCGGCGAGGTGTCCCCGGCGGGCACCGGGACCGGTGGCGGCTCCGGCGGAGCCACCGGCGGCGGGACGGGCGGCGGCTCCGGCGGCGGGACCGGAAGCGCCGGCACCGGATCGGGCGCCGAGCTCGGTGGTGCGAGTGGCGCCACCGGCGACGACGGCGCAGCAGCCTCGGGCGAGCCCCTCGCCGCGGCACCGGTCGAGCAGGCCGCCACGGCGACCTCGGTCGGCACACCGTCCTCGATCGACCCGCCGGTCTCGGCGTCCCTCACGTCCGGCTCGCTCGCCGACCGGGCCGACGGGCTGCCCGCCTCGTCGCTCGCGGCGCCGATCGGTCTCGCCGGGCTCGGGGCCGCCGGCCTCGCCGCCCTGCGGGGCAAGGCCGCCAAGGCCGACGAGGGCGCGCTCGCCCCGAGACCCTCTGACCGCACGACCGGAACGACCACCAGACAGCTCGGCCAGCACAGCTCCACCGGCAGCACCAGCACTCAGCAGAACCACCACCCAGCAGCACCCCGTTCCACCAGCACCCGCCGCCCGGCACCCCGCTGATCGGCACCCCACCTCCGCCACACCCGTGGCACCGACGAAAGGACCCTCATCATGAGCACCACCGTCTACGGCATGGACATCAACGCGGCCCGCGACCTCGTCCGGGTGATGACCTCCGACGCCGACACGATCACCCAGCTCACCGCCCGTCTCTCGCAGCAGCTCGAGGGCACCCCCTGGTACGGCCCGGACGCCCAGCGCTTCCGCGGCGACTGGCAGGGCCAGTACGTGCCGGCCCTGAACAGCGTCGTCCAGGCGCTGCAGGAGAACGCCCAGCTGCTCGCCTCGCAGGCGGACGACCAGGAGCGCGCCTCCAGCTGATCGGCACCACACCGCGACGGCGGCGGTCACCCTCGGGTGGCCGCCGCCGTCGTGCGTCCCGGCACACGTGGCGGAACCTTCCACCCCCGCCCGCGTGGACGCCGGGCCCGCCCCTTCCTACTGTCGAAGCATCGAGCACGACCGCAGCGAGACGACCCGAGGAGCCCATCGTGTGGAGACTGAGCGTGGTGCCGAGCACCGAGAGCGCGCTGGACCCCGTCGACGTCGTGGTCGAGTCCGCCCCGCACGGCCGGGTCGCCGACCTCGCCGCGACGCTGGGGGAGCACCTCGCGGGCGCCGGGTCGCGCGTGCTGCTGGCGCCCGTCAGCGACGGGCGCCCGTGGCCGGCCCAGCAGCGTCTGGCCGACTCCCCGCTGCGCGACGGCGGCCTCCTCCACGTCGCCTCCGTCCCCTCCGACTGGCTGACCCGCCCGACGCGGCAGCGCCGCCCGCGCGCGCTCCTGCGCGTCGTCGCCGGCCCCGAGGCCGGTCGCACGCACGAGCTGCACGGCGACGTCGTCACGCTCGGCCGCGGCGACGTCGACGTCCGGCTCGCCGACCCCCTCGTGAGCCGCACCCACGCCCGCCTCATCCTCGGCGCAACCCCCGCCGTCGTCGACCTCGGTTCGGCCCACGGCACGCGCCTGGGGGACCGCGAGGTCGTCGGGGCCCAGCCGCTCGCCTGGGGCGAGCGCCTGCGGCTCGGCTCGACCGAGATCGTGCTCGAGCCCGCCGAGGGGACCCGGACGCCCGATGCGGAGCAGGGCGTGCTGCGTCCGCCGCGGTTCGGCTCGTCGGTCGAGGCGACGGAGCTCGACGTCCCCAGCCCGCCCGCGTCCCCGCGCAAGTCACCCTTCCCGTGGCCGATGATGCTCATGCCCGTGATGATCGGCGGCGGGATGCTCGCGATGAGCCGCAGCCCGATGTCCCTCATCTTCATGATCGGCTTCCCGCTCATGATGGCCATGACCAACCTCGTCCAGCGCCGCCAGGCGCGCAAGGAGTTCGAGGCCGAGCGCGACCTCTGGCGCGAGGACGTGCGCGGCGTGCTCACCGGCGTCGATGAGGCGGCGCAGACCCAGCGGACCAACGCGCTGGAGGACGAGCCCGACCTCGAGGCGGTCGTGGTGCGGGCCCGCACGCGCGACCACCGGCTGTGGGCGCGGCAGCAGGAGGACGACGACTTCCTCACCGTCCGCTCCGGGCTCGGGCCGCGGCCCGCGCTCGTGACGGCGAAGGCCCCCACCGGCGGCGACCGCGGCCTGCGCAGCGAGGTCGGACGTGCCCTGGCGACCCGCACCGAGCTGGCGGACCTGCCGGTCCCGCTCGAGCTGACCGCGGGCCTGACCGCCGTGACCGGCCCGGCCGAGACGGTGGACGCGTGGGTGCGCGCCGCCGTCGTGCGCCTCGCGGTGACCCACTCGCCGACCGACCTCGCCGTGACGGCGGTGCTCGGCCCGGGCCGGGCGTCGCTGGAGTCCTGGCTGCGGTGGCTGCCCCACGTCAGCTCCGCCGGGCCCGCCCCGGTCGCGGTCGGTGCCGCGGCCGGGCAGGCGCTGCTGGAGAGCCTCACCCTCGCGGCCGGCGGCGCGCAGCACACGCTGTGCCTCGTCGACGAGGGCGCCGGCCTGACCCGTCGGCACGTCGAGGCCGTGGCGCAGGCGGCGGGCGAGCGTCAGCTGCACCTGCTCTGGCTCGGCGCCCGCCGGGAGGAGGTGCCGGCGGCCACGGCACGCGTCGTCGACCTCGCGACGTCCTCGCTCGAGCACGCCCGTCGCGGCGGCACCGACGCCATCACGGAGCTCGAGGCGCTCGACCTCGCGACGGCGTGGAGCACCGCCCGCTCGCTCGCGGGCTACCGCGACGAGGCGGCCGTCGGCGCCGCCGAGGCGCTGCTGCCCCCGGCCGTCCGCCTGCCGGAGCTCACCGGTTGCGGGAGCGACGACGTCGAGCAGGTGCTCGAGCGCTGGTCCACCAGCCGCGGTCTGCGCGCGCAGCTCGGCGCGGGCACCGACGGCGCCGTGACGATCGACCTGCGCGAGGACGGCCCCCACGGCCTCGTGGCCGGCACGACCGGCGCCGGGAAGAGCGAGCTGCTGCAGTCCCTCATCGCGTCGCTCGCGGTGAACAACCCGCCGAGCCGCATCACGTTCCTGCTCGTGGACTACAAGGGCGGCGCGGCGTTCCGCGAGTGCGCCCAGCTCCCGCACACGGTCGGCTACATCACCGACCTCACGCCCGCGCTCGTCCAGCGTGCGCTGGTCTCGCTGCACGCCGAGCTCACCACCCGCGAGCACCTGCTGGAGAGGTACGGCGCCAAGGACCTCGTCGACCTCGAGCGCAGCCACCCCGAGGCCGCGCCGCCGAGCATGCTCATCTGCGTCGACGAGTTCGCCGCGCTGCTGGCCGAGGTGCCCGACTTCGTGGACGGCATGGTCTCCATCGCGCAGCGCGGACGCTCGCTCGGCATGCACATGCTGCTCGCGACGCAGCGTCCCGCCGGCGTCGTGACCCCCAGATCAAGGCCAACACCGACCTGCGCATCGCGCTCCGGGTGGCCTCGCCCGACGACTCCACCGACGTCATCGACGCGCCCGACGCCGCGCAGCTCTCGCGCCGCAACCCCGGCCGCGCCTGGCTGCGGCGCACCGGCCACGGCACCCGCGAGCTCGTCCAGGTCGCCTACGTCGGGGCGCGCGAGGTCCGCCGCGAGGCGGCCGCACCCGTCGAGGTGCGTCCGTTCGACGCGCGCGGCGGGTCCGAGGCCCTCGCGTCCTCGTCCGACGACTCCCGCCTCCACCCCCGCACCGACCTCGAACGCCTCGTCGACACGCTGACCACCGCGTTCGCCCGCACGGGCGCCACCGCCCCGCGCCGCCCCTGGCTGCCGCAGCTGCCCGCCGAGCTGCCGCTCGCCGTCGCCGACGCCGGTCGCCTCCTCGTGGGGGCGGACGCGGCGCAGGCCGCGCTGGTCGACGGCGCCGGCGCCTCCTCCGACACCCGCACGGTCGTGCCCGGTCCGGGTCAGGCGCTGCTGGGCATGATCGACTCCCCGTCCCAGCAGACGCAGGAGCCGTGGCTCGTCGACTTCGCCCGCTCCGGCCACCTGCTCGTTCTCGGCTCCTCGGGGGCCGGCAAGACGGAGCTGCTGCGCACGCTCGCCGTCGCCGTCACGGCCGGGGCCGACGTCGCCCCGCCGCTGGTCTACGGGCTCGACTGCGGTGGTGGCGGCCTGGCCGTCCTGACGCGGCTGCCGTCCGTCGGCGCCGTGGTCGTGGAGGCCCAGCGCGAGCGGGTGCTGCGCCTGGTGCGCATGCTGCACCGCACGGTCACCGACCGGAACGCGGCGATGGCCTCGCGCGGCGTCGCGGACCTCGCGGCGCTCGCGGCCACCGGCGTCGACGTGCCGCGCGTGCACGTCCTCATCGACAACCTGCCCGCGCTGCTGGAGTCCTTCGAGGGCGGCGGGTCGCTGCGTCGTCAGCACGCCGACATGCTCGTGACGATCCTGCAGGAGGGCCGCCGCGCCGGCGTGCACGTCACGGCCACGGCGCCGCAGCGCACCGGCGTCCCCGCCCCCGTGGCAGCCGCCTTCGGTCAGCGGCTCGTGATGCGGATGACCGTCCCGGACGACTACATGATGCTCGGCGTCCCCGGCACGGTGCTCGACGCCGACAGCCCCGCCGGCCGCGCGCTCCTCGGATCGCGCGAGGTGCAGGTCGCCACGATCGGCGGCGCCGGGACGCCCCTGCAGGGTGAGCGGCTGGACGCCGTCGCGAAGCAGATCGCCCGGCGCTACCCCGTGGGCGCGACGTCCGTGCCGGTGATGCCCGACCGCCTGCCGCAGTCGGCGCTGCCCGCGCCGGTGCGCGACGAGGTGAGCGTGGGCGTCGAGGAGGACATGGTCGCCCCGGTCACGCTGTCCCTGCTGGAGGGGCCGGTGCTCGTCACCGGCCGGACCCGCAGCGGCCGCACCTCCCACCTGCTCGGGCTCGCCCAGCTCGCGCGCCGCGCCCAGGAGAGCGCCTCCGACGTCGTGCTCATCGGGCCGCGGGCGGCCGCGACGGCGAGCTCGGGGCTGGGTGGGCTCGAGGGCGCCACGGTGCTCACGACGCCGGCCGAGGTCGTGGCCTGGCTCGCCGGGCCCGGCGCGCAGGCACCGGCGGGGGAGCGGGCCTGGCGTCTCGTGCTCGTCGACGACGTGCACGAGTGGGAGCGGGCCTGGGAGGCGGCCGGCGAGGAGCGCCGCGCCGTCGAGGCGCTCACGGCGTGGTCCGCCACGCTCGGCGGGCTCCGCACGGCGCTGGTCGTGGCGACCGACGCCGACGACGCCCGCACCCGCCAGCACATCCCTGGCCTCGTGCAGGCGGTGCGCCGCGGACGCCGCGGCGTGCTGCTCAGCCCCGAGATGGGGGACGGGGCACTGCTCGGCGCGCAGGTGCCGATGTCCAGCCACGAGGTGCTGACCGGGCCGGGCCGTGGTCTGCTCGTCGCAGGCGGTCGCACGCACGTGATCCACACCACGACGGCGGAGGCCGTCATGGAACAATCGACCAGCCACGGGCGGGGCGAGTCATGAGAATTCCAGGAACGAGAGGGTCGTTCGTGCGCAACCGGAAGAAGGGCGACGGGGAGCGCGGCGCCGTCGAGGTCGGCGTCGCCATGGCGGGAGCGCTGCTGATCGTCGGTGCCGTCGTCGGCAACGGCGTGGCCAGCACGCTCGTGGAGATGTCCGACGGTGCGACGTGGCTCCCCGAGGACGACCGCGGCACCGTGGTCCAGATCAACCCCGCCACCGGCGAGGCCGAGCGTCGCCTCCAGATCGCGGCTGGCGAGTCCGACCTCGAGATCGCCCAGCGCGACGGACGCCTCATCGTCACCGACCGCGCCACCGGCGAGATCACCGCGATCGACCTGAGCACGCTGCTGGCCAGCGGTCAGCGCACCGCCGCCGACCCCGACGGCACCCGCATCCTCGTGGGCGGCGGCCACGTCGCGATGGTCGAGCTGGGCGAGGGCGTCGTGCGCGCCGTCAGCCCCCTCACCATGGCCGACATCGGCACCCCGTACCGCACCGACCCGATCGCCGACGCCGCCATCGACGACTCCGGACGCGTCTGGGTGATCGGTGAGGACGGCGCGCTGCGCGAGCTGGAGTACGACGCCGACGCTCGCGAGCACCGCGTGCGCACCGACCAGGACATCGAGGCGGCCGGACCCTCCACGCGTCTGCTGCCCCACGACCGCGGCGTGACGGTCTTCGCGCCCGACCGCGGCGCCGTCGTGCAGGTGGGTGCCGGCAACGACATCACGGCGGGCGTGCCGCAGCTCGAGGGCAGCGTCGAGGCGGCGCCGCGCTCGCCGTCGGACCTCGCCCCGGCCTCGCTGCCCGAGCAGGGCCGCGTGGTCGTGCTGAGCGGGCGCTCGGTGCTCGCCGTCGACGTCGCCGCCATCGGTTGCGAGCGTCCGGCCCAGCCGCAGGTGTTCGCCGGCCGCATCTACGTGCCGTGCACCGGCGCCGGCCGGGTCGTGGTGCTCGCCGCCGACGGCACCCGGGCCGCGCCCGACATCGTCGTCCCCGGTGGGGGAGACCCCCGGATCACGGTGGACGAGGGCCGTCTGGTGGTTCACACCCGCGACGGCTCCGGCCGCTACGTGCTGGTCGACGGCGCGGGCACCACCCGCGTGGTCGAGCCCGAGGCGACCGACGTCGCCCCGGTGCCGGTCCCGGTCGACCGCCCCGTGCCGCAGCGTCCGCAGACGCCGCGCGTGCCGGCTCCGGCGCCGCCGCAGCCGAGCACCCCCGCGCCGAACCCCGGGCAGACCCTGCCGCCGGTCCCGACCGACACACCCTCGCTCCCGACCGACACCCCGTCGCTCCCGACGGACGTGCCCTCGCTCCCGACGGACACCCCGTCGCTGCCGACCGGCACCCCGACCGAGACCGGCACGCAGCCGCCGACGAGCACCGGTACGGAGGACCCGACCGGCACCGGCCCGACCTCGGGGACGGGCACCGGGACCGGGACGCCGCCGACCGGGGACTACGCGCCCCGCCGTGTGCAGGTCGCCCCCGTGGGGGACGGCACCCGCGCCAGCGTCACGTGGCAGGCCTCGCAGGTCGCGCCCGTGCGCTACCAGGTGACGGCCTCGGTGGGCACCGGCCAGGAGGTCGACGCCGACGCCGAGCTGGTCTCCGCACTGACGGGGCTGCGGTGCGGGACGGACGTGCTCGTGCGGGTCACCGCCGTGCACGAGCCCGCCGTCACCGAGCCCGTGACGCGCGAGGTCACGTACGCGACGCCCGCGTGCGAGGGGACGACACCGCCGAGCGGGCCGCCGACGTCGGATCCGCCGGAGCCCACGACGACGACCGACCCGCCTGCTCCGCCGACGACGACTGACCCGCCTGCTCCGCCGACGACGTCGGATCCGCCCGCGGCACCGCAGGCGACCGCCGCGACCAACGTGACGGCCACGCTCGTCGGGACCAACGTCCGCGTGAGCTGGACGGCCGCCACCTCCGGCGCGGACCACTACGTGGTTCAGCCGCAGGGCGGGGGCGGCGGCACGACGGCGCCGGCCGGGACGACCTCGGTCGACATCGCCCAGGCGCCGGGGCAGACGGTCTCCTACGTGGTTGTCACGCAGCTCACCGGCTCGAGCCCCGTGACCTCGGCTCCCAGCGCCCCTGTGACGACCCCCGTCCCGGCGACCGCCCCGGGCACGCCCTCCGTCTCCGTGACGGTCACGCAGCCCTCCCTGAGCCAGGTGCAGATCGACGTGTCGATCGGCGCCCCCGCCGACGGCGGCTCGGCCATCACGAACTACCGGCTCGACTACTCCGGACCCGGGGTCTCCAACACCGTCTCGCTGGGGACCCAGACCTCGTTCTCCACGACCGTGGACTGCGCGGGCCAGACGCTCTGCCGCGACGGCGGCACCGTGAGCGCCAGCGTGACGGCGACCAACGGCGTCGGCGACAGCGCCCCGGGAACGAACAGCGGCTCGCTCGCCGCCGCCCAGATCCCGCGCGACGGCGACGGGGTGCTGAGCGGCTACAGCACGGTGGAGAGCACCCACAACTTCCGCCTGACCATCGAGTACCGGCCGATCACCACCTGGTCGACCACCCCCGGCTACTGCGAAGCCTCGGCGAACGGCGGTCCGTTCGCCACCATCGACTGCGGCACGGCCCAGGTGGTCGCGACGGGGACGGGTCGCCGGAACGTCGGTGCGGACGCCAGCGCGACCGTCCGCTTCACCGGGACGGGGAGCGCCGCCGGGATCGTCGCCACCTCGTCGGCCTCCGAGACACGTCCCGGCGAGGCCTACTGCGAGCCGGGCGGCCCGTGCTACGTGATCGCCTCGCTGCCCGACACGGACGTCGAGATCGTCCCGCTCCCGTGGACGCCCCCGCAGGTCCCGAACCCGCCCGTCGTGGGCGCCGGGGTCCTGATGCTCGGCCTGGCCGGTGCGCTGCGCGTCCGTCGCGGTCGCGGCGACGCCACCGCGGACCTGGCCGCCCCCACCGACCCGACCACCCTCACCGACGCCCCCGTCGCCCGACCCACGACCCCGGAGCACCGATGACCAGTCAGGCCAGCCCGACCACGACCAGCCCCGCGGGCGTCACCGAGGCGCAGATCGCGACCTTCCGGGTGCTGCACGACCGGATCGTCGACGCCATCGAGAAGGCGCTGCGCGGCAAGCGTCCCGTCATCGAGCTCGCGGTGGTCTCGCTGCTCGCCGGCGGCCACGTGCTGCTCGAGGACGTGCCGGGCACGGGCAAGACGACCTTGGCCCGCGCCGTGGCCGCGGCGCTGGGCGGGAGCTCGCGCCGCATCCAGTTCACCCCGGACCTGCTGCCCTCCGACGTGACCGGCACCTCGGTGTTCGAGCCGAGCAGCGGTGAGGTCACGTTCCGTCCCGGCCCCGTGTTCACGCACGTCCTGCTCGCCGACGAGATCAACCGCGCCGCGGCCAAGACGCAGTCGGCCCTGCTCGAGGTGATGGCCGAGCGCACGGTGACGGTCGACGGCGTCGGGCGCCGCGTCCCCGACCCGTTCCTGGTCATCGCCACGCAGAACCCCATCGACCTCGACGGCACCTACCGCCTGCCCGAGGCGCAGCTGGACCGGTTCCTCGTGCGCGTCGAGATCGGTTATCCCGACGCCGAGCACGAGCTCGACGTGCTGCGTCCGGGAAGCTCGGCGGGTGACGTCGAGCACGTGCCGCAGGTGACGACGCCGGACGAGATCGCCGCGGCCTCGGCCGTGCTGCGCGGCGTCCACGTCGCCGAGCCGATCCTGGCCTACATCCGCGCCGTGGGGGCCGCGACCCGGGAGGAGCCCCGCGTGCGCCTCGGGGCCTCCACGCGCGGGCTGCGCGGCCTCGTCGCCGCCGCCCAGGTGTGGGCCGCGACCCAGGGGCGCCACTACGTCGTGCCGAGCGACGTCCAGCGCCTCGTGCTCCCGGTGCTCGGGCACCGGGTGATCCTCACGCGCGACGCCGTCCTCGGCGGGACGAGCACGGAGCAGGTCCTGCTCGACGTGCTCGACCGCGTCGAGGTCCCGCGTCCCGGCGCGGCCTGACCCGTGACCTCCCTGCCCGTCGACGGCGACGACCGCTGGGGTCCGCCGCGCCTGACCGCGCGCGGCGTGGTGGTGGCCTCGCTCGCCGTCCTGCTCCTCGGGGGTGGCCTCTGGGCGCGGTTCCCCTCGCTCGTGGCGCTCGGGACCGGCCTGGCCGTGCTCGTCGTCGCCTCGGTGCTGGGCGTGCTGCTCGCCGTCCCGGTCGAGGTCACGCGCAGCGTGAGCCACACCCGGGTCACCCGGCTGGCCGCCTGCACCGCCGAGATCACCGTGACCAACCTGTCCACCTGGGCCTCGGTCCAGCTCGAGGGCGACGACCTCGTCGGTGACGAGCTGCGCCCCGTCCGGCTTCCGCGCATCGCCCCGGGCGCCAGCGGCACCGGCTCGGAGGTCATCCCGACGGGCCACCGCGGTCGGGTGCGGTTCGGCCCGCTGGTGCTGCGGCGCAGCGGTGTCGCCCGGCTGGCCGTCCGCACGAGCCGGCACGGCGAGGCCACCAGCGTGCTCGTCGAACCCCGCGTGCTCGACGCCGTCGCCCTGGCCCCCGGGCTGCGTCGCGGTCACCGCGGGGCCCAGGAGCGCATCGAGCACGGCGGCACCGACCTCGTCGGCCTGCGCGAGTACGTCCCCGGCGACGACCTGCGCCGGCTGCACTGGGCCACCAGCGCGCGCCGCGGTCAGCTCATGGTCCGGCAGGACGCCGACCCGGCCCTGCCGCACCTCACGGTCCTGCTCGACGACCGGCTCGAGAGCTGGGCCGACCCCGCCGACCTGGAGGAGGGGGTCGACGTCGCGGCGAGCCTGCTCGCGACCGCCGCCTCCGTCGAGAGCCCGGGGCGGCTGCTCACGCTGGTGGGCGGGCTCGAGCTCGAGTCCACCGTGGCCGGCGGAGGTGCCGGCGCCGCGCTCGAGCGGCACGTGCGCGAGGGCCTCGCGCTCCTGCAGGCGCGGCCGGGGGTCGACGCCCGGCCGGCCGCGATGACGGGCCAGCCCGACCTGCTGGCGATCGTCACCGGCACCCGCTCCGACCTGGCTGCCCTCCTGCTCGACGCCGCGGCAGCCCCGACGGCGGTGCTCGCCGTCGTCGACCCCGACCCCGAGCGCCTCTTCTCCGCGGTGCAGGGCGTGACCGTGCTGCGCGGCCCGCGCGCCGAGGACCTCGTCCACGGCTGGCGCACGGCGGTGGCCCGATGACCGCGAGCGCGGCAGCGACCGGGGCGGCAGCGACCGGGGCGGCAGCGACCGGGGCGACGGCAACCGTCGGCACGGCCCCGCGCCGGTGGTGGATCCCCGTCTGGTCGGCCGCCCTCGTCGTGCTCGGCTGCGTCCCGCTCGGCACCGCCTACCGCGGCTGGTGGGTGCCGCTGCTGCTGGCGGGAGTCGTCGTGACCGCGTTCGCGCTGGCGACCGTCGGGTCGCTGCTGCGCCTCGCCCGCTGGGTGGTGGCCGTGGCCGGGGTGGCGCTGCTCGCCGTCGTCACCTCCACGATGGCCAGCAGCGCGCTCGTGAGCACCCCGCCCGGGGCGAGCTCCGTGCTCCCGCTGCTCGACGCGCTGCCCCGGCTCCTCACGGCGCCCCGCCCCGCGCCCGCGACCGCCGGGCTGCTGTCGCCCACCGTCCTGCTCGTGGGCGTCGTGGCGCTCGCGGTCGCCCTGGCGGTGACCCGCCGGCGCGACGCCGGTCCCGGTCGCGCCGGTTCTGCCCGCACCATCGGCGTCGCCGGCCTCGTCGGCAGCATCGTGCTCCAGGTCGCCGCCGCGCTGCTGGTCGCCGGCCAGGACCAGCAGGCCGTCCTCGTGGCGCTCGGCACGCTCCTCGTGGCCGGGCTCGGCTGGGTGCTGGCCGAGGCGCAGCCCCGGTCCGACGGCGGACGCCGGCACGGTCTCGTGCTGCCCGGCGTCGTGGCGATCGGCGCCGCGGTCACCGCCGTGCTGGCGCTCGCGCTCCCGACGGCTGGGGCCTTCGAGGCCCGTCGCTACATCACCCCACCGACGCTGCCCGCCGAGGCCGTCAACCCGGTGCCCGACGTCACGGCGTGGGTGCGGGGCGGCGAGACAGCCCTGTTCGACCTCACCGCGCACGGCACGTCGCTGCCGAACCGCGTCTCGATCGCGGTGCTGCCCGACTACGACGGCGCGACCTGGCGCCTCGACGCCCGGCTGCGGGCGCCCGGCGTCGTCGAGGACCCCGACCTCCCACCCGGCACCCGCCAGGCGGCGCTCGACCTGGAGGTCGCGGTGCGCGACCTCGGGGGCTCGTGGCTGCCGACGCTGGGCCGCGTCGAGACGGTCGAGGGGGCGGCCCCGCTGGCCGACGTCGACACGGGCACGCTCGTGCTCGCCGACGGCGACGCCCCCACCGACTACCGGCTGCGCACGGTCGTGGACGCACCCGACGACGAGGCCGCCGAGCGCGCCGGCGTGCCGGGCGCGCTGCAGGCCGCGCGCTACCTCGAGCTGCCGCGGGTCAGCGACGACCTGCGGGCCGAGGCGCTCGCGCTCACCGAGGGCTCGACGTCGCGGCTGGAGCAGGCGCGACGGCTGGCCGACGGCATCCGCCTGGACCGCGAGCTCGACGTCGCCGCCGTGAGCGGCTCGTCCTACGGACGGCTCGCGGAGTTCCTCTTCCTGCCGCTCGAGGAGGGCGGCTCGCGGGGGACCCAGGAGCAGTTCGCCGGGGCATTCGCCGTGCTCGCCCGCACGCTGGGCATCCCCTCGCGCGTGGTTGTCGGGTTCGAGGTGCCGGACGCGGTGGTGACCGACGGCGCCTCCAGCACCACGACCGTCAGCGGTGCCGACGCCTCGATCTGGGCCGAGATCTACCTCGCCGACATCGGCTGGGTCGCCTTCGACCCGAGCCCCGACGCCGCCTCGACGGCCGGCCCCGGACCCGCGGCGAGTCCGTCCGAGACGCTGGCGCCGATCGACCAGCCCGAGGAGAGCGAGCCGGACGAGCCCGAGACGCTCCGGGACGACGCCCCGGCCGCGGACAGCACCACCGGCGGCACGTCGCTCACCGGCGTCGCCGGGGTGGCGGCCGGGGTCGTGGCGGCGGGACTGCTGGGCCTGCTGGCGCTGCGGGGACGACGCCGGAGCCGTCTGCGCGGCGCCGGGGCGCGCGGCGCGTGGCAGCACGTGGCGGACGCGGCCTGGCTCGCCGGGCTCCCCTCGGGGCCCGGCGACGACGCCCGCGCGCTCGCCGGCGAGGTGGTGCGCGCCGGGGCCGATCCCGAGGTCCGCCGACTCGCGGCGTCGGCCGAGCGGGACGCGTTCGCGCCGGAGAGTCCCGGTGACCCGTCCGCCCCCGGAGCCGAGCACTGGGCCGTGGCCACCCGCGCCGCAGGGGTGCTGCGCCGGACCGTGCCCTGGCGGCAGCGGCTGTGGTGGGACGTCTCACCCTCCGTGCTGCGACGGCGGTGAGCCGCCGCTGACCGGCTGCCTCAGCGCTCCAGGCAGCGCGACGCGGAGGCGCCCCGGTCGAAGGACCCGTCGACCGCACCGAGGCCGACGACCGAGAAGCAGATCCGGGCCCCGGGGTCGAGGCCGTCGGCCAGGAACGTCGTGGTGCCGGCGGCCAGCAGGTCGTACGCGTGGACGGGGGAGCCCTCGACCTGGCTGACGACCATCAGCTGCACGTCCTCCTGCGCCGGCAGGTTCCACGAGATCTCGGCGGACGTGCCGCGATCGACCGCGGCCACCCCGGTGGGGGCGAGGTCGGGGTTGCCCGTCTGCGCCTCCACGACGCCCTCGGGCACGACATCGCCGTAGACCGGGACGCTGCCGGTGGTCTCGGCCTCGCCGCCCTCTGGTCCCTCGCCGTCCTCGCCGGTGGTGTCCGGGTCCGGGGCGTTCGTGGTGTCGGGGGAGGTGCCGCCGTCGGCCGTGACGCTCTCGCCGCCGTCGCCGCGCACCAGGTCGACGAGCACGGGGCCGACGCCGATCGCGGCCCCGACGAGCAGGACGGCGCCGACGAACGCGGCCGTGCGGCGCCAGGTCCTCGGCCGGGCGGAACCCTCGGAGGGGGAGTCGGACCCGGAGGCGCCGCCGTCCGCCCCGCGTCCGGCGACCTCGTCGGGCGAGGGGGTCAGCCCCGTCGGCGCGGCGTCCGCGACGTCCGAGCGCGAGCGGGCCGTGCGGCGTCCCTCGTCCCGGGCCGGGGGCTCCGACTCACGTCCGAGGTGGCTGAGCGTCGAGCGGGCGACGGCGGCCGCCACCGGCGCGGGGGAGCGCGGCGCCGTGGTGGCGCCCGGGGTCGCCGGCGACCCCGTCGGGTCCGTGGCACCGGTCGCCCCGGTGGAACCCGTCGCCCCCGTGGCGCCGGTCGACGACGGGCGCTCGCGCGTCGCGTCGTCGTCGTCCGTCCCCGGCGAGCGAGGCGGGACCGGCGCGGGCACGGTCGGCACGACCGGCGCGGCCGAGGCGACCGGCGCACCCGCCTCCGCGACGCCGGGCTCCCACCCGCGCACCTCGGTCGGGACGGCGCGCAGCGCTCGCAGGACGGCGGCCGCGCCGTCGGGCCGGTCCGCCGGCTCGGGGGCGAGGCAGGCGTCGAGCAGGGACGCGAGCGACGGTGGGACGTCGGACCGGGCGAGCGTGCGTCGGGCGCCCGTGCGGACCTTGCGCAGGTAGGCCAGCGCGGTGTCCTCGTCGGGGTCGTCGGCGGCGAACGGGGCGCGGCCGTCGAGCAGGGTGAACAGGGTCGATCCGAGCGACCAGACGTCGTCGGCGGGGGTCGGCGTCAACCCGTCGAGCACCTGAGGCGAGGCGTGCCGGTAGCTGAACCGCTCGAGCGAGGAGGTGCGCCCGGCGTCCACCGCTCGGGCGATCCCAAAGTCGGCCAGCACGAACGACGTGGGCAGGACCAGCACGTTCTGCGGCTTGACGTCGCGGTGCAGCACGCCCTGCGCGTGCGCGTACGCGAGGGCGTCGGCCAGGGCCGTCCCGGCGCTGACGACCTCGGCGACGGGCAGCGGCCCGTGGCTGCGCAGCCGGTCGTGGAGCGAGCCGAGGTCGTGGAAGTCCATGACGAGGCACGGGCGGCCGTCCGTCGTCGTCGGCGTCGCGAGCACGGTGACGATGTTCGGGTGGGCGCGGCCGAGCCGGACCGTGATCGCGACCTCGCGCTCGAACCGGGCGCGGACCTCGGGCTCGGCGAGGTCGACGACCTTGATGGCGACGTCGCGGTCGACCCCCGCGTCGCGGGCCCGCAGCACCAGACCGTCGCCGCCGCGGGCGATCTCGACGAGGTCGGTGTACCCGGGGACGCTCACGGACGTGACGGGCGGGGACGGGGCGGGGTCGACGTCGAGCCCCACCGCCTGCGCCAGCGCATCCGGACGCGCGGGCGCCCAGACCTCGTCGTCCTCCACCACGCCTCCCGGTCGGCCGCTCGTCGCCGTCCGTGGCACGGCGGCCCGTCCAGTATCGGGTACCACCGGCCGGTCCGCCGGGTCGGGGCGGTCTAGGGTGGGGCCGATCTGGTCACCCCCACCGAGCGGAGCGTCACGCGTCGTGTTCAGCGATCTCGTCCACGCCACGACGCCGTCGCGCACCGACGAGGCGGAGACCAGCGCGAACGACCACATCCGCCGCACCAACCTCCAGCGCGTGCTCACGCTGCTGCACTACCGCGGCCCCCGCCGTCGCCCCGAGATCGCCCTCGCGACGGGTCTGACGCGCAGCACCGTCGGGCTGCTCGTCGCCGAGCTGGCCCAGCGCGGCCTGGTCACCGAGGTGGTCGCCCCCGAGCGGGGGCGTGGCCGCCCGAGCCCGATGATCGTCGCGAACGGCGACGGCGTGTGCGCGATCGCCGTCAACACCGAGTCCTCCGTCCTGACCGTCGCCCTCGTGGGCCTCGGCGGCGTCGTCCACCAGGTGCTGGTCGAGGCCGTGGACGGCGCGGAGGATCCGGCGCTCACCTGCGACCGCATCACCCGGCTCGTGGCGGAGCTCGTGACGTGCGCCGGCCCCGAGCGGCGGATCCTCGGGATCGGGGTCGCCGTGCCCGGCCAGGTCCAGGTGGGCGACGGCGTGGTCCGCCACGCCCCGCACCTGGACTGGCGCGAGGTGCCGCTCGCCGCGATGCTCACGGCCGCCACCGGACTCACCACGACGGTCGGCAACGACGCCGCCGTCATCCTGGGCGCGACGTCGGCCTTCGGCGACGGGCTGGCGAACGACCTCGTCTACCTGGTCGGGCGGCCGAGCGGCGTCGGTGGCGCGATCATCTCGCGCGGTCGGCTCGTCCACGGGGCGTCCGGGTACGCGGGGGAGTGGGGGCACGTCCCCGTGGCGCAGCCCGGTCGTCCGTGCGTGTGCGGCGGCGTGGGCTGCCTCGAGACGGAGGTCGCCCTGGACCGGCTGCTCGCCGTCGCCGAGCTGGACGGTGACGATCCCGAGCAGCTCGCGGCGGCCCTGATCCGCCGCGACCAGCCCGAGCTCGAGACGGAGGCCCGCCGCCAGCTCGGTCACCTCGAGGTCGCGCTGCGCACCGTCGTCAACGCCCTCAACCCGGGCACGATCCTGCTGGGTGGCTTCCTCGCGGCGCTGCTCGACTCCCGCACCGAGCACGAGCGGTCGGCCCTGGTCGCCCGGGCGGTCGGGGCGGCGGCCGAGACCGTGACGATCCGGGGGACCTACGGCGACGCCGAGCAGGTGCTCCTCGGGGCGGCGGAGCTCGCGTTCGTCACGTTGCTGCGGGCACCGGACCTCGTCGGCCCGGCCTGAGACGTCCGCCGCCGTCACCCCGCCGGGAACGCGTTTTCCGGCGCTCGCCCCAATTCCAGCACCCGACATGACTTTCGGGTTGTGCAGCCGCTGCGCGGCGGTTATTTTGTAGGCGTCGCAAAAAAGCGTGTCACCGTGGACGCGCTCGAACGAAGGAGTCCGTGTGACGACGCAGTCGCCCCTGCCCGCCCCGACCACCACCTCGTCCCCACCCCGGCGCGGCCGCCGCGCCGTCGCCCTCGCCACGGTCGGAGCGCTGCTCGGCAGCGGGCTGACCGCCCTGCTCGCCGTCGCCCCTGCCGCGGCCGCGCCCACCAACCTCACGCACAGCGTGAGCTCGCCCGACGGTTCGCTCGAGGTGGGCGTCGGACTCGTCGACGGTCGACTGACCTACGACGTCACCCGTGACGGCTCGCTGCCCGTCGTGGCCGACTCCGGCCTCGGTCTCCGACTCGGGTCGCCGAGCGTCGACCTCACCTCGGGGCTGACGATCACCGACACCGCCCGCGCGGAGATCGACGAGACCTGGACCCCGGCGTGGGGCACGGTCTCCTCGATCGAGAACCGCGCCAACGAGCTGGTGGTCTCGACCGTGCACCCCGCCTCGGGCGTCGAGCTCGACGTGACCTTCCGCGTCTTCGACGACGGCGTGGGCTTCCGCTACACCTTCCCCGAGCAGGACGCCCTGCCGGGACCGTTCGACGTGCTGGCCGAGGACACCCGGTTCGCGCTGCCGAACGATCTCACCGCCTACTTCGTCCGCGCGGGCCGGGACTGGAACGCCGACGAGAAGCACTACCAGACCCGCCCCGTCGGCGAGGTCCCCGACGCCCAGACGCCGATCACCTTCTCGCGCCCCGACGGACTGTTCCTCGCGCTGCACGAGGCCGACCTCACCGACTTCTCCGCGATGACCGTGGTGCAGGACGCGAGCGCGCCGCGCGGCACGTTCCGCAGCGAGCTCATCGCGCTCCCGGGCGGCGTGAAGTCGATCGTCGACGCCTCCGACGGCGGCTTCGACACCCCGTGGCGCACGCTGACGGTCGGACGCACCGCCGGTGACCTCGCGGAGTCCCACCTCATCGCGAACCTCAACGACCCCTGCGCGATCTGCGACGTCGACTCCGACGGCGACGGCGTCGACGACACCACCGACTGGATCACGCCGGCCACCTACACCGGTGTCTGGTGGGAGCTGCAGCGCCGCTTCACGACGTGGACGGCCGGCCCGAACCAGGGGGCGACCACCGCCAACACCAAGCGCTACATCGACCTCGCCGTCGACATGGGCGCGAAATTCGTCCTGGTCGAGGGCTGGAACGTCAACGCGGGCGGGAACTGGCTGAACCAGGACTTCGTCACGCCGAACGAGGGTTACGACATCGAGGAGGTCCTCGCCTACGCCGCGGACAGGGGCATCGGGATCGTCGGGCACAACGAGACCCGCGGTCGGGTGGACTACTACGACGCGCACATGGAGGAGATCTTCGCCCAGTACGCCGAGTGGGGGATCAGCTCGATCAAGACGGGCTACGCCACCGCGTTCCTGCTGGGCGGCGTCAACCGCAGCCACTACGACCAGGAGGCCGTGCGCCACTACCAGCGTGTGACCGAGACCGCCGCTCGGTACGGCATCACCGTCAACGCGCACGAGTCGATCAAGCCCACCGGCCTGAACCGCACCTACCCGAACATGATGACGTCCGAGGGCGTCGCGGGCATGGAGCAGCAGGGCCACATGGGCGTCAACGGCAACCCGCCCGAGCAGGCCACGATCCTGCCCTTCACCCGGTGGATCGGCGGACCGGCCGACTACACCCCCGGCGTGCTCAACGTGACGTGGGACCCCGCGCCGCGCAACTCGCGCGTGCAGTCCACGACGGCGAACCAGCTCGCGCTCTACACGACCTTCTACTCACCGCTGCAGATGTTCGCGGACACCCCGGACAACTACGCGATGTTCCCCGAGGAGGTCGAGTACCTGCGCGGCATGCCTGCCACGTGGGACGACTCCCGGGTGGACGCCGAGATCGGCGACTGGATCGTGACCTCGCGCCGCAGCGGCGAGACCTGGTACACCGGCGTCGTCACGGACGAGAACGACCGAGCCGTCCCGGTGCCGCTGGACTTCCTCGACGAGGACACGACCTACCTGGCCGACATCTACACCGACGGCGCTGACGCGAGCTGGAAGGGCAACCCCCTGTCCGTCCAGCGGGTCAAGGTGCTGGTCGACTCGACCGACACCGTGATCGCCGACATCGTCGGCGCCGGCGGTGCCGCGTTCAAGCTCACCCCCGCCACGGCCGAGGAGCTCGCGAGCGTCCCGCCGCTGGTCGCCGCGTCGCTGTCGCTGGTGGGCGAGCCCGAGATCGCCTACGAGCCCGGCACGGGCGTCGCCCGCGTCACGGCGACCGCCCACGGCGAGGGGTCGCTCGTCTCGAGCGCCCCTGTCGTGCTCTACGTCGACGGCACGGCCGTCGGCGAGCGCACGGTGCGCCTGGCCCCGGGCGGGGAGGCGACCTTCACCTACGAGTTCCCGTGGACGGCGACGGCGGACGGCCACTCCCGGATCGCGCTCGGCGACGCCGACGGTCCGTACGACGAGGGTGACCGCTTCCTCGTCGCCCCCGTCCTCGACTCCACGTTCCGCACCGCGGTCGTCGAGGCCGCCGCCGCGGGCACCGTGCCCGCCGACGCCCTGGCGGAGCTCACGCAGCGCGCTCGCGCGCTCGAGGCCCTCGCCGAGCTCGGCGAGACCGACGCGTGGCGGGAGGGCGCGCAGGACCTGCGGGCCGAGCTCCTGCTCCGCGACGGCCTCGACGCCGGCGTGATCGCCGAGCTCGACGACCTGCTCGACGTCTACCTCGGGGCGCCCGCGGGCATCATGGGCGTCCTCGCCCGGGTTCCCGCGCTGACCGGGGAGCTCGACGACGGGGGCGCCGCGGCCGCGCGCACCGCGGCGTCGGCGCTCTACGAGGCCGCCGCGGCCGGGTACGACCACCTGGTACCGGGGCTGCGGACCCAGCTCGGCTCCGCCGTCGGCACCGGACCGACGGGGACGGCGATCGCCGCCGACCTGACGGCGATGGCGGACGGCTTCGTCCTCGAGGTCGAGGACGGCGTCTTCTACGGCGGCGCCCGGACCAGCGCGGAGCACCCGGGCTACACCGGAACCGGCTTCGGGCGGTCGTTCGACCGCGTCGGTGCCGGGGTCGACCTGCCGTTCCAGGCCGCTGCCGCGACCACGTACACGGTGTCGCTGCGGTACGCCAACGGCATGGTCGTGGAGCCGTTCGACCGCACGATCTCGATGTGGCTGAACGACTCGGCGCCGCAGCGTGTCGACCTGCCGCGTCGCAGCACCGCCGCCGACCGGTGGCGCAACTACGGCTACACCCCGAGCAGCTACGAGCTGAACGGTGTCGGCGGCACCAACGCCCTGACGCTGGAGTACCTCACCGGCGACACCGGCAACGCCAACATCGACCACGCCAGGGTCGTGCCGGGGGACGGTGTGCGTGAGCGGACCCGCGACGAGGCCGAGGACGCACGCCTCACGGGTGGGGCCCGCGTCGCGTCGGCGGTCGGGGACTTCACCGGCACCGGCTACGTGGAGGGCCTCGCGACGGCGGGGGCGGCGTCCGCCGTCGACCTCGACGTCCCGGTCACGGGCCGCTACGTGCTGCAGGTCCAGGGCAGCGGCGGCGACGGTCCGGCCACCGTGGCCCTCGCCGTCGGCGGCGCCGTGCACGAGGTGACTCTCGGAGCCGGCGGCTGGAGCTGGGGGAGCGTGGCGGTCGACCTGACGGCCGGCCCCACCACCGTCACGGCCACGGCGACCGTGGGCGACCCGCGCCTCGACGCCCTCGCGGTGCGCCTGGTCGCGCTGCCGGCCGGGGCGGCCGACGCCCCGACCGGGGCCACGGCCGTCCTCGAACCGGGCAACACGGTCTCGCTGACGTGGACGCCCCCCGTCGACACGGCGGGGTCCCCGCTCGCCGGGTACCGCGTCTGGGTGAGCGTCGACGGTGTCGAGCAGGCGCCGGTGGACGTGGCGGCCGATGCCACGACGCTGGCGCTGACCTCGATCGTGGAGGGGGCGACCTACTCCTTCCAGGTCGCCGCCGTCACCGGGGCGGGCGAGGGGCTGCGCTCCACGCCGAGCAACGAGGTCACCACGGTGGAGCGGCCGTTCGTCGACGTCCCGGTCGGTTCGCAGTTCTTCGCCGAGATCAGCTGGCTGCTGGACAGGGGGATCTCGACCGGGTGGTCCACGCCGGCGGGGCAGGAGTTCCGCCCGGTGACCCCGATCGCCCGGGACGCGATGGCGGCGTTCCTCTACCGGCTCGCGGGTTCGCCCGACGTCGAGCTGCCGGCGGTGTCGCCGTTCGTCGACGTCGCGCCGACGAACCAGTTCTACGTCGAGATCGCCTGGCTCGCGCAGGAGGGGATCTCCACCGGGTGGTCGACGCCGGCGGGGGCGCAGTTCCGCCCGCTGGAGCCGATCGCGCGGGACGCGATGGCCGCGTTCCTGTACCGGTACGCCGACTCGCCGGCGTTCGAGGCCCCCGCGACCTCGCCGTTCGCCGATGTCCCCGTCGGCTCGCAGTTCCACGACGAGATCGCGTGGATGGCGGACGAGGGGATCGCCACCGGCTGGCAGGGCGGGAACGACGGCACGGACGTCTACCGTCCGCTCGCGCCGGTGAACCGGGACGCGATGGCGGCGTTCCTGTACCGGTACGAGCACCGGACGCAGGGGTGAGGACGCCCTGATCGGGGCGTGATCCCGCAGCGGTGACGACGCCGGGGTGCGGCAGGAGTGGTCGACGACCACCCCTCCCGCGCCCCGGCGTTCGCCGTCGGAAGGCCGGGTGCGGCGGCTCTGCTGCCCACAGTGCGAGACTGTGATTCCAC